>NZ_JBEZGK010000027.1:0-74831 GCF_040649935.1 Micromonospora sp. NPDC048842
CGGGGCCCCCCCCCCCCCCCATTTTGTTTTATTCCGTGTTTTGTCTCTTCCCCGGGCGGTCTGCCCATCTAATAAAGTAAACCACCGGGGGTGGGGGTGGGGGTGGGGGTGGGTGGGGGTGGGGGTGGGGTTGGTGGGTGGGAGTGGAAGGGGTGACCTGGGCTGGTGGGGCGGACTAGGCTGCCGCGGCATGAGCAGTGAGATTCCGGCCCGCGCCGACGTCGTCATCGTCGGTGCCGGGCACAACGGCCTGGTCTCCGCGGTCCTGCTGGCCCGCGCCGGCCTGGACGTTCTCGTGCTGGAGGCCGCCGACGTGATCGGCGGCGCGACCCGCACCGAGAACCCGTTCCCGACGGTGCCGGGGCTGCGCCACTCCACCGGTTCGTACCTGCTCGGGCTGATGCCCCCGGAACTGCTCGCCACGCTCGACGTCCGGATCCCGGTGCTGCGCCGCGACCCGCACTACTTCCTCCCCACCCCGGGCGGCCTCGGCTCGCCGTACCTGCTCTTCGGCAGTGACACCGCCGCCACCCGGGCGCAGCTCGCCGAGTTCTTCTCCCCCGCCGACGTGGCCGCCGACGACGCCATGCAGGCCGAGCTGGCCGCGCTGCGGGAAGACCTCGCCCCGGCCTGGCTGGCCGAGCCGCTGAGCGTCCAGGAGACCGCCGAACGGCACGTCCGCCCAGCGCTGCGCCAGGTCTTCGTCGACCTCGTGCAGGGTTCCGTCGCCGACTACCTGGCCCGGTTCGAGTTCCGCTCCGAACTGCTGGTCAGCATGTACGCGGTCACCGACGGCCTCTCCGGGCTCAACGCCGGCCCGGACGACCCCGGCACCGGCCACAACTTCCTCGTGCACAACATGTGCCGACTGCCCGGCTCCGGCGGCACCTGGATGATCGCCGAGGGTGGGATGGGCACCGTCTCCCGGATCTTCGCCGAGGCCGCACGCGCCGCCGGAGCGACAATCCTGACCGGTACGCCGGTGCACGCTGTGACACTGGACGGCGGCGCGGCTAGCGGAGTGGTGCTGACCGACGGTCGAGAGGTCGCCGCCCGTGTGGTGCTCGGCGCGTGTGACCCGTACCGGCTGATGGACCTGTTGCCCGACGGCGCGCTCCCGGCGCGGCTCGGTGAACGGATGGCGGCGGTCCGCCGGCCCGGCACCACCCTCAAGCTCAACCTGGCGCTCACCGGGCTGCCGCGGTTCTCCTGCCTGCCCGACGGCACGCCGAGCCCGTTCGGCTCGACCATCCACCTGCTGCCCGGGTCGGCGTCGCTGGTCGGCGGGGCGGAGGCGTCGCCGATGACCGCGCTGCGCGCCATGTGGGCGGACGTGCAGGCCGGGCTGCTGCCGGCGGAGCCCACCATCGAGTGGTACCTGCACACCACAGTCGACCCGTCGCTCTCCGACGCCGCCGGGCACCACTCGTCGGCGCTCTTCGTCCAGTCCGTCCCCTACGAGTTGGCCGGCACGACCTGGGACGCGGAGCTGCCCGGCTACGTCGACCGGCTGCTCGGGATCGTCGAGCGGTACGCCCCCGGCACCGCCGACCTGATCGCTGACGCGGTGCCGCTGCCGCCGCCCGGTATCGAGGAGCACTTCGGCATCACCGGCGGGCACATCCACCACGTCGACAACACCGTCTCGTTCACTGACCGGATGCCCTACGCCACCGGCGTCGATGGTGTGTACGCCGGCAGCGCTGGCTGCCACCCGGCCGGCAGCGTCATCGGCGCGGCCGGCCACAACGCCGCCCGCCGCATCCTCACCGACCTGTCGGCCTGACCCCTAACCCGCCCCCGGCCCCGGCCCGGCCCGGCCCGGCCCGGCCCGGCCCGGCCCCCGTTGATCATGAAGTTATTGCCTGCCGCAGCGGCGTGTCGCGGCAATAACTTCATGATCAACGCAGGCGGGTCAGATCACCGCCTCGCCGGCGGGGGCCGGGGTTTCCGCGTCCACCCGGTGGGCTCGCACCTTGTGGCCGACGCTCGTTAGGCAGCGGCCGCTGGGGAGGTCGAAGCGCCAGCCGTGCAACTGGCAGGTGAGCTGGTCACCGTCGACGATGCCGAAGCGGGTCAGATCCGCCTTCAGGTGCGGGCACCGCCGCTGCACCACCCAGTCGCCAAGCGTGATGTCCTCGGCGTCGGTGCTGCGCTCGTGCTCGTCGTACCAGCCCTCGGCGTACTGGAGCCGCTCCTCGGAGAGGCACTTGAAGAACGCGTAGACGAACTCGTTGTACTGGCCGATCCGGGCCGCCGAGAACCGGCAGGACAGGAAGAGCGAGTTGACCCAGTCCACCTCGTCGATGAAGAGAAGGTGCTCGATCAGCGACCGCTCGGTCCGGAACCGGTAGCGCACCTTCTCGTCCGCGTACGGCCGAACCTCCTTGCCGGGGAAGTCCACCACGATCGACTCGACGCTCTCGCCGTCATACCCCACCAGGTCGAAACGGACCGGGCCACCGACCCCCTTGGCCAGGTAGATCGACTCGTCGAGCAGCGGCTCGATCCGACGCTTCATCTCGCCGAGAACGTCCACCTCGGGGTGCCGCCAGGACGCCTTCTCCGCCTCGATGATCGGGCGCTTGCGCTCCCGCATCTCCTCCAGGTGCGCGACCTTGTTCGCGAAGAACTCCTGCACCGGCACCGGATGGGTGGTGCTCGCGCCCTCGGTGGTGACCTCGGCGACGCTGCCCGGCAGCAGCACGATCCCGTTGGTGCCGCCGACCTTGGCGTACTCCGACATGAAGACGGACTGGTCGGGGAAGATGTTGCCCTCGTCGCCGTGGATGTCGTTGAACTGCCACAGGGCGTCGTCGAGGAAGCACGGCGGGCCGGCGATCGGGAAGACATGCGACGCCTTCAGGTCGTCGATGTACCGCCAGGTCCGGTCGAACTGCCGGTCACGCTTCTGCTTGCCGAACGCGGTCTTCGCCGCCTGCGGCAGCTCGTAGACCATCGGGTACCAGATCGCACCGGAGAACTGGAGCAGGTGCGCGTGCACGTGCCCCAGCTCGGCGAAGACGCTCAGGTCGGTGGGGCGGGCGTCGTTCTGGTTGAGCAGCCGCACACCCTCGTACTCGACCCAGAGCGAGGAGTCGCCGATCGGCCCGTCGGTCGGGCTGGTCAACGCCTGAATCATGATCTTCAGGCCGCCGGGCAGCTCCACCACCTGCTCGTTGGGCGCCTTCAGGAACTTCGTGAAGCCCAGCGCCCGGAACTCGTCCTCCATCTCCGAGGTGGGGAACTCGGGGAGCAGGACCGTGGCGTCCTTGGAGACGAAGTCGCGCAGGTGCTTCGCGTCGAAGTGGTCCCGGTGCAGGTGGGAGACGTACAGGTAGTCGACCTGACCCAGGCTCTCCCAGTCCAGCAGTGAATTGTCCGGGAACGGAAACCACGACGCGAAGTAGGCCGGATTCACCCACGGGTCGCACAGGATGCTGCCCGCGGCCGTGTCGATCCGCATGCTGGCGTGCCCGGTTCCGGTCACTCGCACCGCACAGTCCCCCTCAAACAGACAATCAGGTGTACGCCAAACGCTACCGGAGCGAGTCTGACCGCCGCCCCGCGACGCCGGTAGTGCCGTCCAGCCCAGGTGGGGCAGGGCCGATGGCCAGGAAACCCCCACCCCACCGCACCGGGTACGAGGCGTGCCAGACTAACCAAAGATCCGATCGCGAGGGAAGGACCGACAGTGGCAGGAAGCGAGCCGGTAACGTCGCCAGACCAGCACAAGCCCGGGCACCGCAAGGCCGGGCAGATCGGCGCCGTGCTGTCCGCACTGGCGCTGCTGGCGATGATCTGCGGCAACCACGAGGGCAGGGTCGAGGACATCTGGCTGATCGGCCTGGCCGCGCTGCTGCTGATCATCGTGATCGGCGACGTCGTGTTGCGGCGCAGCGGTCTGCGCTCCTGACCGACCCACCGCCGGACGACCGGCCGACGTACGCCGAGGGCCCGCCCCCACCCGGGGACGGGCCTTCGTCCGTGTCGCGTCGGGGTCAGCGCCCGAAGAGGATGTCCTGCACGTCCTTGAGCGCGGCGTCGACCTCAGCCTCGAAGTAGCCACCCGGAACCAGGCCGAACCGGAGCGTGTCCAGGTCCTTCGGGTCGACAGGCATCGGGTTGCGGCGCTGCATGCCACCGAGCAGGGTGTCGAAGAACCGGTCCACCTGATCGGGGTCGTACCCGCTGCCGAACCGGCGCACCTGGAAGCTGCGGCGGATCTGGTCGACCCGGTACAGGTCGCTGCCGGGCGGACCGGCCATCGGCGGACCACCCATCGGCGGACCACCCATCGGCGGGCCGGCCACCGCTGGCGGACCGGCCATCGGCGGGCCACCCATGCCCTGCTGCGGCAGCGGAGGCGGACCGGCCGGACCACGGCGCATGTCGCGCAGATCCCGCTCCGGCATCCGGATCTCGGCCGTCATGTCGGCGCGACCGTGCCGCCCGGCCTCGAAGCCGTCGAAGCGCGGCTCCTCCGGAGGCGGCGGATAACCGCCGGGCGCGCGTTGGTCGTCGGGGCCGTACCCACCGCGTTGGTCATCCTGGCCGTAGCCAGCGGGTGAGCGCTGGTCGTCCGGGGGGCCGTACCCGCTGGGACCGGCGGGCAGGCCGCGCTGCGGCATGCCGTGGCCACCCATCGGGCCAGGGCCCATCGGGCCACCGGGACCCATCGGCGGGCCGGCCGGGCCACGTGGCGCGTCGTAACCACCGCCGCGGGGGGCGTCGTACCCACCGGCGAAGGCACCGGTCGGCTCGTCGTAGCGGCCGTAGGGCGGGCCGGCCTGCGCGGGCATCGGCCGCGGCGGCATCGGCTGCGGGACCATGCCCCGCTCGTCACGCATCGGCGGACCCATCCGGTCCGGTGGGCCCATCCGGTCACCCATCCGGGGGTCGCCACCGCGCCCGGCGCTGTTGCGCTCCTCCAGCTCGGCCAGCTGCCGCTCGACCCGGTCCAGGTGCAGGTCGACCTGCCACTCGTCGTAGCCGTTGAAGCGGACCCGGAAGACGACGTCATGAACCTCCTGGGAGGCCACCGGGGCACCGACCTGTCGGCCGTCGAGCGTCGCCTCGACCCGGTCGAGGAAGGCATCCACCTCGTCGACCTTGTATCCCCGGCGGAGCGCCTTGCGCCGGAAACGCTGACCCTGACTCGCCACTATGTCTCCTGGTCTCGTTCGCCACGCCCGGTCACGCCGGTGCCTCTCCGGCGCGGTCGGTGTTGGTGTCGTTGTCTTCGGCGGCGGCAAGCTGGCCACACGCGCCGTCGATCTCGCGACCTCGGGTGTCCCGAACTGTGGTGGACACCCCGGCGTCGCGCAACCGCCGGACGAACTCCCGCTCGACCGGCTTAGGGCTCGCGTCCCAGCGGCTGCCCGGCGTCGGATTGAGCGGAATGAGGTTCACGTGGGCCAATTTGCCGGCCAGCAGCCGCCCGAGCAGGTCGGCTCGCCACGGCTGGTCGTTCACGTCCTTGATCATCGCGTACTCGATCGACACGCGGCGGCCCGTCCGGGCGGCGTAGTCCCACGCTGCGTCCAGCACCTCGGCTACCTTCCAGCGCTGGTTTACCGGCACGAGTTCGTCGCGCAGATCATCATCGGGCGCGTGCAACGACAACGCAAGGGTCACTGAGAGGTCTTCGCTGGCCAGTCGGTGGATGGCCGGAACCAGGCCGACCGTGGAAACGGTGATGTGCCGCTGGGACAGGCCGAGCCCCTCCGGAGCCGGGCTGACCAGCCGACGGATCGCCGCGATCACCCGGTTGTAGTTGGCCAGCGGCTCGCCCATGCCCATGAAGACGACGCGCGACAGTCTCGGCGGGGAACCCGCCACCACGCCGGAGGCCGCCACCCCGGCCATGTACACCGCCTGGTCGACGATCTCCGCCGTCGACAGGTTGCGGGTCAGCCCGGCCTGGCCGGTAGCGCAGAACGGACAGGCCATGCCGCAGCCCGCCTGGCTGGAAATGCAGACGGTCACCCGGTCCGGGTAACCCATCAGCACGCTCTCGACCAGCGCGCCGTCGTGCAGCCGCCAGAGCGCCTTGCGGGTCGCGCCGTCGTCGCAGGCCAGCTCGCGCACCGGGTTGAGCAACGTCGGCAGCAACTGGTCGGCCAGCCGCTCCCGGGTCGCGGCGGGCAGATCGGTCATCGCCTGCGGGTCGCGGACCAACCGCCCGAAGTAGTGGTTGGAGACCTGCTTGGCGCGGAAGGCCGGCTCACCCAACCCGGTGACCAACGCCTGGCGGCCGGCCAGGTCCAGGTCAGCGAGGTGCTGAGGGGGCATGGAGGCCCGGCGCGCGGCGGGGGCGACCGAGATGGCGGGGATCAAGGGCAGGCTCGTCATGGCTGGTCCAGTGTGTCACGCCGTCGGCGGCGGCTGCCGGTCCGGAGGTGTCGAACGGGCCGCGACCGCCGGGGCCGGATGACCAGGTCGCCGTGATTCATACCTCAGCTCACCACCGGCACGAACACCGCCAACAGCAGGTAGGCCGTCGGCACCGCGAACAGGATCGAGTCCAGTCGGTCCATCAGACCGCCGTGGCCGGGCAGCAGGTTGCTCATGTCCTTCACGCCGAGATCCCGCTTGATCATCGACTCGGCCAGGTCACCGAGGACCGCAGCGCACGAGACGGCCACCCCGAACAGCGCGCCCCACCAGGGAGCCACCTCGAACATCAGCCACAGCAGCAACGCCCCGCCCAGGGCCGCCGCGGTGACCGAGCCGGCGAAGCCCTCCCAGGACTTCTTCGGGCTGATCGACGGGGCCATCGGGTGACGGCCGAAGGAGACCCCGGCCGCGTACCCCCCGGTGTCGGAGAGGACCACCCCGATCAGCGTGGCCAGGATGCGCAGGTGACCATCGCCGGGGGCCGCCGCCAGCAGCGCCGCGAAACCGGCGAGGAACGGCACGTAGACGGCGATCAGGGTGGCCGCTGTGAGATCCCGCTGGAAGCCGGCCGGCCCGTCACCCAACCGCCAGATCATGGTGCCCAGCACGGTGACCAGCAGCCCCAGGCTGAGCGCGTCCGGGCCGGCGTACCAGGCCAGACCCACTGTCAACACGCCACCGGCGATCAGTGGCACCAGCGGCGGGTGCGCACCGCTGCGTCGGACCGCGCGGGCCATCTCCCACATGCCGATGGCGACCGCGGCGGCGATCACCGGCAGGAAGGCCAACGGATAGACCAGCAGCGGCACCACGATCAACGCGCCGAGGCCGAGGCCGACCCCGATCGCCGCGGGAAGGTTGCGCCCGGCCCGCCCGGTGCCCACCTGCTGGGTGGCCGGTCGGTCGAGGCTGGCCCGACGTCGCCCCTTCGACCGTCGACCTGTCGTCGGAACCTCGTCCGGCACCACGTCGGCCCGGACGGGCGCGAGCTGCTCGGTCGGGTACCCCGGGTCGTCGAAGCGGGCGGGAGGGCCGTCGAGACGGCTCGGCTCGTCGAAGTGCCCGCGGTCCGGGCCGTCGTACCGGGGCGGCCCCTCCCCCGTGGGAGGTCGGTCCGGGTAGCGGTCACCGCGACCCCGGTCGTCGTACCGGTCGGGCTGGTTGCGGTCGTCGACGTGCCGGTCCCGATCGTCGAAGCGATCGTGCCGGTCGCGGTCGTCGAAGCGGTCGTCCGGGCGGGCCGGGCGGCCACGCTCGTCGTACGGGTCCGCGGGGTGCGGGTCGGTGTACGGCCGGGCGTGCGGGTCGGCGTACAGCTCAGGGCCGGCGGCCGGACGGCGGCTCCACTGGCCTGCCTCCAGCTCCTGGTCCGGCCAGGGCAGCGCCACCGGGCGCTCCGGCCGGTCCCAGCCGCGAGGCTCGCTGCCGTAGGGGTCGGGGTGGGACATCACGCACCGCGAAGCGGCACGAGAACCACCACATGACGCAAGACCACAAGCATCCCCTACACGTGCGATGTTCCTCCGATTGACCGCCCCGACGGTCGGTCGATCCCCGGTGTTCACCACCCGGTGGCCGGGAATCCTGCCGAGCCTACTGCACACGCCGGATCGGCACGGCGGACGAGGCACGCCCACGGACGCCACCCGGCGCCACCGGCCCGCCGGCCAGCGACACACACCCATCCGGTACGGCAGACCGCAGGCAATCCGCAGCCGTCGATCCGACTCGTCCGGTGCGCGATCGAGTACTGAGCGAACCCCGCTCGGCGTGGTCCGCTGGTGCCGCGTCGGCGCCAGCCTGCGCTCCGCAACGGGGGAAGGGCACTCACATGTACAAGTTCGGTCTCGCGGTGCTGACGGTGGCCGCCATGGTCCTGGGAGCAGGGTCACCGGCCGCCGCCACCACGGCACGGACCAGGATCACCATCGACCGCCACACCAGCGAGCTGTACCCGTTCGAGCCGCCCGTCGGCGAACCGGGGGTGACGTACCCGGCAGCAGGGGTCACCGCCACCGCCCGGAACTGCCCGGCCGGCATCGTCCTCATGTCGGCCTCGCTGGTGCAGGACGGCCTGCCGACCCTCTGGGCCACCGGAGGACACGGCGCCGGCGAGATCCTCTGCGACGGCGGCACCGTCGAACTCGGGATGGGGTTCGCCCGGATCGCTCCCGCGCTGCACCCCGGCCGGGCCACGGCCCACTTCTCGCTGCGGAACTGGGACACCGGCGAGCAGGTCGCCGAGAGCACCAGGACCGTCTGGATCCCCTGCTGACCTATGGAACGAGGCCCGTTCCCGACGTCGGGAACGGGCCTCGCAGCATGGGTCACACCTCGAGCAGCTCGGTTTCCTTGTGCTTCACCAGGTCGTCGACGCTGGCCACGTACCGCTGGGTCAGGTCGTCGAGTTCCTTCTCGGCGCGGCGACCGTCGTCCTCGCCGGCCTCGCCGTCCTTGACGATCCGGTCCAGCTCTTCCTTGCCACGGCGGCGGACGTTGCGGATCGCCACCTTGGCCTCCTCGCCCTTGTGCCGAGCCACCTTGATCATGTCGCGGCGGCGTTCCTCGGTCATCTGCGGGAGCAGGATGCGCAGCTGGTTGCCCTCGTTGTTCGGGTTCACCCCGAGGTCCGAGTCGCGGATCGCCTTCTCCATGGCGTTGATCTGCGAGTTGTCGTACGGCTTGATGATGGCCATCCGCGGCTCGGGGACCGCGATGGACGCCATCTGCGTCAGCGGCGTGGGCGTGCCGTAGTAGTCGATGATGACCTTGGAGAACATGGCGGCGTTGGCGCGACCGGTACGGATGGCGCCGAACTCCTCCTTGGCGTGCTCGACCGCACGCTCCATCTTCTCCTCGGCCTCGAGGAGGGTGTCGTCGATCACCGGTCTCCTCGCCTCCTTCTGTGCTCGTGGTGGGCTCTGCTGAAAGTCGTCAGACCCGCTGTCGTCGTCGCCGGTCGGCGGGACTCAGGCGGTGATCAGGGTGCCGATCTTGTCGCCACCCACCGCGCGGATGATGGTGTCGTCACCCTGCGCGCCAAAGACCAGCATCGGCAGGCCGTTCTCCATGCAGAGGCTGAACGCCGCCGCGTCGGCCACCCGCAGGTTGCGGCGCAGCGCCTCGGAGAAGGTGATCGAGTCGAGCTTGCTGGCGGTGGGGTCGATCCGCGGGTCGGCGGTGTAGACGCCGTCCACGCCGTTCTTGCTCATCAGCACCACGTCGGCCCGGATCTCCAGCGCCCGCTGGGCGGCCACCGTGTCCGTGGAGAAGTACGGCATTCCGGCGCCGGCGCCGAAAATGACCACGCGGCCCTTCTCCAGGTGCCGGATGGCCCGCAGCGGGATGTACGGCTCGGCGACCTGGGCCATCGTGATGGCGCTCTGCACCCGGGTCTCGATGCCCTCCTTCTCCAGGAAGTCCTGGAGTGCGAGGCAGTTCATCACGGTGCCGAGCATGCCCATGTAGTCGGCGCGGGCCCGGTCCATCCCACGCTTCTGCAGCTCCGCGCCGCGGAAGAAGTTGCCCCCGCCGACCACCACGGAGACCTGCACGCCGCGGCGGACCACTGTGGCGATCTGCCGGGCGATGGCCTGGACGACGTCCGGGTCGACGCCGATCGCGCCGCCACCGAAGACCTCACCGGAGAGCTTCAGCACCACCCGGCGGGCGCGCCCCGGCGGCGGTGCCGTCGGATCGTCCAACTCCAGCGTCCGGTCACTCACAACCTGCGTCATCCGCCCCGCCCTTCCCCACGCGCACGCCCCGTGCGGCGCGTACCGCGAACCTGCCGCTGCCGACCCTATGTGACGAGGAGGCCGCGGTGCCTGTCACGTACACCGGCGGCCTCCTCGTTGATGTCTCCTGCCCACGGGCGCCAGCGGCGCCCGGTGGCGGCTCAGGCCTGGCCGACCTCGAACCGCACGAAGCGGGTGACCTCGATGCCGGCCTCGGCCAGCAGCTGCTTCACCGACTTCTTGTTGTCAGAGACGGACGACTGCTCGATCAGGACGAAGTCCTTGAAGAAGGAGTTCACCCGACCCTCGATGATCTTCGGCAGGGCCGCCTCGGGCTTGTTCTCCTCGCGGGCGGTCTGCTCGGCGATGCGCCGCTCGGACTCGACGACCTCAGCCGGAACCTCGTCCCGGGTGAGGTACTTCGGCCGCATCGCGGCGATCTGCATGGCCACACCACGGGCGTCGGCATCGCCAGCCTCGTCGGTCTTGCCGGTGTACGACACCAGCACGCCAACGGCCGGCGGCAGGTCCTGGGCCTTGCGGTGCAGGTAGACGGCGGTGGTGCCCTCGACCCGGGCGAACCGGTTGAGGACCAGCTTCTCGCCGATCTTGGCGGACTGCTCCTGGATCAGGTCCGCGATGACCTTGCCGTCGAGCTCGCTGGCGAGCAGCTCCTCGGCGGAGTTCACGCCGGCGCGCTCACCGTGCTCGACCAGCTGCTGGCCCAGCGCGATGAACGACTCGGTCTTGGCGACGAAGTCGGTCTCGCAGTTGAGCTCGAGCAGCGCCTTGCCGGAGTGGGCGACCAGGCCGTTCGCGGCCGTACGGCCGGCCCGCTTGCCGACGTCCTTGGCGCCCTTGACGCGCAGGATCTCGACGGCCTTGTCGAAGTCGCCCTCGGCCTCGGTCAGCGCCTTCTTGCTGTCCATCATGCCGGCGCCGGTGAGGTCGCGGAGCTTCTTGACGTCCGCGGCGGTGATTTGGGACATGGCTCTCTCTTCGGTGTTGAGACGGCGTGTGGATGGTCAGAGGTGCCGGTTACCCGGATCCGGGCGGATCGTGCCCGGCGTACCGTCGCTGCCCGCCGTTCGCGAAAACGGACGGCGGGGCAGCGACGGTGCGATCACTCCGCGGTGGCGGCCGCCGGCTGCTCGGTGGCGGCCTGCGCCGGCTGCTCCGGGGTGGCGGGCTGCTCGGCGGCGGCAGCGGCGGGCTGCTCGGCCGGGGCGGCTGCCGCGGCCGGAGCGGCCGGGGCGGCCGGGGCGGCCGGAGCGGCCGACTCGTCGGCCTTCTTCGGCTCGAGCAGCTCGCGCTCCCACTCGGTCAGCGGCTCGTCGCTCGCGACACCCTCGGGCTTCTCGTCGTTGCCCCGGCGACGGCCGGAACGCGCGATCAGACCATCCGCGACGGCGGCGGCGACGACCTTGGTCAGCAGCTCCGCCGAGCGGATCGCGTCGTCGTTACCCGGGATCGGGAAGTCGACCTCGTCCGGGTCACAGTTGGTGTCCAGCACCGCGATCACCGGGATGCCCAGCTTGCGGGCCTCGTCGACGGCGATGTGCTCCTTCTTGGTGTCGACGATCCACACCGCGGCGGGAAGCTTCTGCATGTCCCGCAGGCCACCGAGGGTGCGGGTCAGCTTGATCTTCTCGCGGGAGAGCTGCAGGGTCTCCTTCTTGGTGTAACCGGCGGCGGTGCCGCTGAGGTCACCCAGGCCCTCCAGCTCCTTCATCCGCTGGAGCCGCTTGTAAACGGTCTGGAAGTTGGTCAGCATGCCACCGAGCCAGCGGTGGTTGACGTACGGCTGGCCGACCCGGGTCGCCTGGTCGGCAATCGCCTCCTGGGCCTGCTTCTTGGTGCCGACGAACAGGATGCTGCCACCCTCGGCGACGGTCCCACGCACGAACTCGTACGCCTTCTCGATGTACTCGAGGGTCTGGCGCAGGTCGATGATGTAGATGCCGTTGCGCTCGGTCATGATGAAGCGCTTCATCTTCGGGTTCCAGCGCCGGGTCTGGTGCCCGAAGTGGACACCGCTCTCCAGCAGCTGACGCATGGTCACGACGGCCATGGTTGGGGTACTCCTCAAGGTCCCTGGTTGTCACGCCCGGCCGGTGGCCGGGCGTCCTGGCGCCTGGTCGCCGACCCATGGTGGACCCGATCAAGATCGGGACCAGGGAGGCCGTCGCTCCACGACGATTCGTGAAGAGGGCGCGCGAGGTCGACCGCACGAGGCGGTCGCCAGTTGGCCAGTGTACGCCCCTCACCCGTTCAGCCGCCCCGGGGTGCGCGTGGCGTGCTGCTCCGCCGCTCCGCCGCCCGCTCGCCCGATGCTGCTCGTATCAGCGCGCGTTGCCGGGAAGATCGCACTGGTTCGTGGAAATAGTGGCCTCCGCGTCGCCGGAGGCCACTATTTCCTGGTTGTTGTCCGAACCGTCGGGACGCGCGACAGGCCGGCGGCGGGCCGGGCCGGGTCAGCCGGCGGCGAGCGCGGCGGCCACGAAGAGCACCAGGCCGACGGTCAGGTAGGCCGTCGGTGGGCGCAACCAGCCCCGACCGTTGTCGGCGAGCGCCAGACCTCCGGTTCGTAGCCCGTACAGCCCGGTCGCGAAGATCGGCAGACCGGCGACCAGGGCGATACCCGCCACCACGTTCCCGGCGTCCACCGGGTCGCCGGTCACGCCCGCCAGCAGCACCCGCAACGCCGGAACCTCGAAGACCAACACCAGCAGGGCGAAGAGTACGGCCAGCACCGGTCGACGGGTCCGATAGACGCCGTCGGCGGCCGGCGGATACACCGGCGGCTCACCTGCGGGCAGGTCGGGTCGCGGGCCGATCCCGGGCATCGGACCGGTCGGCATCTCCAGCGGGTGCGGAGTGTCGCCGCCACCCCGGGTCGGCTCGATGATCGGGTACCCAGCGAACGGAGCGGGACGAGCCTGGTCGGCGAGCACGCCGGCCGGCGCTGTCGACGTGCTGTCGCGGGACGTCTCCGGCGCCGCGCTGGTCACCGGAGATCCCGCCGCGGCCGTCTCGCGGGCGGCGCGGCGTCCGGGCAGCTCACCGGAGGTCTCCGAGGGGTCCCGGTCCGCCCGACGCGATCGGGTGGCCCGGTAACCGTCCGCCTCCGGCCGCGCGACGCCCAACGGGTCGACCGCGCCGAAACGCCCCGAATCAGCCTCGCTCGCCCCGAACCGACCGGTCTGATCGTCCAGGGCGCCGAAGCGACCCGAGTCCGACTCGGGCGTACCGAAGCGGCCCACGTCCACCGCGCTCAGGCGACCCGAATCCGACTCCGGCGTACCGAAGCGGCTCGCGTCGACGGCGCCGAAGCGTCCCGAGTCCGGCTCCCGGCGGCGGCCGACGCCGGTGTCCTCGACGGAGCGGCCGTCCTCCGCACCACGCTGCTCGGGGATCTCGCTGTCCCGGTACCGCGGTTCGCCCGCGCCGCGCCACTCCGACTCGCCGTAACCGCGACCCCGCTCGTCGGGGTACCAGCGCGACTCCTGATCTTCCGGAAAACTCCGTCGTCCGTCCACGTCAGGCACCGTATGCGACCGGCCACGCCCGCGCCATTTCAGCCCGGCCGACCGCGCCGCCGATCGTCCGGGGCAGCGCGGCCACGAGTCGCGCCGTAGCACAGCGCGGGCATGATCATCCGACTGTCCACAGCACCCCCGTTGTCCACAGGTGGGCGGCTGCCGGGTCGCGGCGATCACCCTCCGGCGGGCACCGTGCCGGCCATGACGAAGCGGAACCAGGCGGTTGGCGCGTACGGCGAGCAATGTGCGGCCCGGCACCTGACCGAGGCGGGGCTGCGCCCGATCGCCCGAAACTGGCGCTGCCCCGCCGGGGAGATCGACATCATCGCGTGGGACGGGCCCGTGCTCGCCTTCTGCGAGGTGAAGACCCGCCGGGGTGAGGGCTTCGGCACGCCGGCCGAGGCGGTAGTGCCGGCCAAGGCCCGCCGGCTGCGAGGGCTCGCCGCGCGGTGGCTGACCGAGACCGGTACGACAGCCGAGGAAGTGCGGTTCGACGTGCTGTCGGTACGGCTGCCCGACGCCGGCCCGGCGCAGGTCGACCACCTCAAGGGCGCGTTCTGACATGCGTACCCGGAGGATCGGTGACGCGTCGTGAGCTACGCGAAGGTGCTCTGCGTGGGGCTGGTCGGGGTGACCGGCCACCTCGTCGAGGTGGAGGCCGACCTGGCCGCCGGCCTGCCGGCGGTGGTGATCTCCGGTCTGCCGGACACCGCCCTGCACGAGGCCCGCGACCGGGTCCGCGCCGCCGTTGTCAACTCCGGTCAGCGCTGGCCGAATCGGCGGATCACTCTCAACCTGCTGCCCGCCACGCTGCCGAAGTTCGGGTCGGCCTTCGATCTGGCCATCGCGGCGGCGCTGTTGGGTGGCTCGGGTGAGTTGCCGCTGCTCCCCTTGGAGGGGGTGGTGGTCCTCGGCGAGCTGGGGCTCGACGGCACGGTCCGACCGGTGCGCGGCGTACTCCCGATGGTCGCCGCCGCGGCCCAGGCCGGCATCGCGCGGGTGATCGTCCCGGTCGGCAACGCCGCCGAGGCCGCCGTCATCCCCGGGGTACGGGTGCGAGCGGTGGACAACCTGCACCGGCTCGTCACCTTCGTTCGGGACGGGACGCCGCTGATCGAACCACCGGCGGACATCCCGGAGCCGTCGGCCGGTGGGCCGGACCTCGCCGACGTCGCCGGGCAGCAGTTGGGTCGGCGCGCCCTGGAGGTCGCCGCCGCCGGTGGGCATCACGTGGCACTGCTCGGCCCGCCGGGCGCTGGCAAGACGATGCTCGCCGAACGACTACCGTCGATCCTGCCCGAGCTGGACGACGACGCGGCGCTGGAGGTCACCGCGCTGCACTCGGTCGCCGGGCTGCTGCCGCCGGGCGGTCGGTTGCTGCGTCGCCCACCGTTCCAGGCGCCGCATCACACCGCGACGGTGCCGTCTCTGGTCGGGGGCGGCTCGGGGCTGGCCCGACCCGGCGCGGTGTCACTGGCACACCGCGGGGTGCTCTTCCTTGATGAGGCTCCAGAGTTCAGCAAGGGTGCGCTGGAGGCGCTGCGCCAGCCGCTGGAGCACGGCCGCATCCAGCTGAGCCGCAGCGGGGGCGGCACCGTGTACCCGGCCCGCACCCAGTTGGTGCTGGCCGCCAACCCCTGTCCGTGCGCGAAGCCGGCCGGTGACGCGCACTGCGAGTGTTCGCCGCTGGCCCGCCGCCGCTACCTGGGAAGACTCTCCGGGCCGCTGCTCGACCGGATCGACGTCCAGGTGCGGCTGATGCCGGTGCGGGCGGCCGAGCTGATGGCGACCGACGGAGATGTCGAGCCCTCGGCGACGGTCGCCGCAAGGGTGGCGGCGGCCCGGCAGGCGGCGGCCAGCCGCTGGGCCGACCTCGGCCGACGGCTCAACGCCGAGGTGGAGGGCCCGCACCTGCGCCGACCGCCGTGGCGGCTGCCGGCCCGGGTCACAGCGGAGCTGCGGGGCCGACTCGACTCCGGCTCACTCTCGGCGCGCGGCTTCGACCGGGTGATCCGGATGGCCTGGACCATCGCTGATCTGGACGGTCGCGACCGACCTGACCAGGACGACGTCCGGGAAGCGCTTCAACTACGGACGGGAGAGGCGGCGTGAGCGCCGACGAGGAACGACGGTTGGCCCGGGTCGCCCTGACCTGGTTGGCGGAGCCGGGCACACGCGCGGTGCATCACCTGGTCGAACGACACGGCCCGGTGGAGACCCTGGACCTGCTGCTCAACGGCGGCAGTCCGGACGGCTGGCTGCACACCACCGTCGCCGCACGCTCGGCGGCCGGCGACGCGCGGGCGGTGGCCGCGGAGGCCCTGGAGCGGGCGGACCGCCTGGGTGCCCGGCTGGTCACGCCGGACGACGAGGAGTGGCCGGCCCCGGTCGCCAGCCTGACCGCGTTGCGGCTGCCGGACGTCAGCCGCCGGGTGGACGGTGAGACCGCCCCGCCGCTCTGCTTCTGGGTACGCGGGGGCTGGCCGCTCGGCGAGGCGCTGGATCGCTCGGTGGCAGTGGTCGGGGCGCGGGCGGCCAGCGGCTATGGGCAGCATGTCGCGACCGAGCTGGGGTATGGCTTGGCGGAGCGGGACTGGACTGTCGTGTCCGGTGGCGCGTTCGGCATCGACGCCGCCGCCCACCGCGGCGCACTCACCGCGGGCGGTCTGACCGTCGCGGTGCTCGCCTGCGGGCTGGACCGTCCGTACCCGATGGGCAACGCCGCGCTCTTCGACCGGATCGCCGAGACGGGGCTGCTGGTCAGCGAGTGGCCGCCCGGTGCCGAGCCGCTGCGGCCCCGGTTCCTGATCCGCAACCGGGTGATCGCCGCGGGCACCCGGGGCACCGTCGTGGTGGAGGCGTCGGCGCGCAGTGGCGCGACGCAGACAGCGCGGCGAGCCATCCACTCCGATCGGGTGGCCATGGTGGTGCCGGGGCCGGTGACCTCGGCGATGTCCGTCGGCGCGCACGAGTTCCTGCGGGAGCACCCCAAGGCACGGCTGGTCACCGGGGTGGCACACGTGCTGGAGGAGGTGGGCCGGATAGGCGCGGACCTGGCCCCGCTGGCCCGTGGACCGCAGCGGGCCACCGACGCGCTGGACGACGACACGCGGTCGCTGCTGGAGGCGCTGCCCCGCCGAGGCGCGATGGGCGTGGACCGGCTCTCCGCCCGCGCCGGCGTCGACGTACGGACCGCGTTGCGCAAGCTGTCGCTGCTGGAGGAGCTGTCCATGGTGGTCCGTCGCGACGACGGCTATGCCCTCGCCCCGCCCGCCAAGCTCAAGCGTGCGACGGCGGAGACGTCCCGTCGACCTGTTACCTGAGCGGATGCGTCACCGCCGCCCGGCCGGGTGTCGTCCGGATGCCCGCACCCTCTCGCGGCCGGGATCCCGGCCAGCCTCTCGCGGTCGGGATCCCGGCCAGCCGATGCTGCCGGTACCGTGCCCGGTCATGGGTGCAATCAAGCCGTGGCACATCAGCGTGCTCTGCTGTCTCGTCGTGACCGCCGTGCTCGTTGTCGGAGTGGTCGTGTTCCTGATCAAAAGGAACAACAGCCGGTAGTCGGGGGTCGCCACCGGCACCGTCGTGTCCGGTGGCGGAGGCGGGCCGGCCGTAGGCTGGTGCCGTGTCAGCCATCAGTGAGGGTGCCGGGGCCGAGGTACCGGCCGGCACGTCGGCGCGGCCACGATGAGCCGACCGGACCGGGGCACCCGGGCCATGCACCAGGCACTTCCGCCGGCGTTGCGCGACGCTGTCGACGACTTCGCCGAGCACCTGTCCCGGGTCCGCAACCGCTCGGCGCACACCGTCCGCGCGTACGTCACCGACCTGGTCTCACTGCTCGACCACGCCGTCCGGATGGGCTGCGTCGACCTCGCCGAGCTGGATCTGTCGGTGCTGCGCAGTTGGCTGGCGAAGCAGCGCACCACTGGTGCGGCCCGCACGTCGTTGGCCCGGCGGGCCGCGTCGGCGCGGGCGTTCAGCGCCTGGGCACACCGGGCCGGGCTGCTCCCCGCCGACGTGGGCGCCACGCTGGCCAGCCCTCGCGCGCACCGGGAACTGCCCAGCGTGCTGCGCGCCGACCAGGCCGCCGCTCTGGTCGAGGCACCGTCCCGGCAGGCACCGTCCCCGAACGCGCCACCCACGAACCCAGCTCGCACGGACGCCGAGCCCGCGGACGCAGCAGCCGGATCAGCGCAGGGCGCAGCGGAAGCGGCCGAGGCGGTGCCGCTACGGGACCGGGTGCTGCTGGAGCTGCTCTACGCCACCGGCGTACGGGTCAGCGAGGTGTGCGGCTTGGACGTCGGCGACGTCGACCACGGCCGGCGGGTGATCAGGGTGTTCGGCAAGGGCGGGCGGGAGCGCTCGGTGCCGTACGGGGTGCCCGCCCAGCGAGCGTTGGACGAGTGGCTGCGCCGGGGCCGCCCGGCGATGGTGGGCGCCCGCTCCGGCGACGCGCTGTTGCTGGGTGCCCGGGGTGGTCGGCTCAACCCGACGACAGCACGTCAGATCGTCGGTGCGTACGCCGAGACCGCCGGGCTGCCCCGGACCAGCCCGCACGATCTCCGCCACACCGCGGCCACCCACCTCCTGGAGGGCGGCGCCGACCTGCGCGCCGTGCAGGAGCTGCTCGGTCACTCGTCGCTGGCGAGCACGCAGATCTACACCCACGTCTCGGTCGAGCGGCTGCGTGCCGCGTACCGGCAGGCGCACCCGCGCGCGTGAGCAAGGCCCGCGAGGCGCACCCACGCGCCTGACCGACGGCCGCGAGGCGCACCCACGCCTGATCGAGGGCCGGAGGGCACGCACACGTGGCGGTTACGATCATCAAGTGAGCGTCCCGAATCCTCCTGAGCCGATCCCGGGCGCCCGCCTGCTCTTCTCCCTGGACCCGGCGGTCAGCCACCTCAACCATGGCTCGTTCGGCGCGGTGCCGATCGGCGTGCAGCGCGCCCAGCAGCGGCTGCGCGACGAGATGGAGGCGAACCCGCTGCGCTTCTTCACCCAGGGGCTCGTCGACCGGATCGCGCACACCCGCCGGCACCTCGCCGGGTTCCTGGGCGCCGACCCGGACGGCAGCGCCCTGGTGGGCAACACCACCACCGGCGTCGCCGTGGTGCTCCAGTCGGTGGGCCTCACTGCCGGCGACGAGGTGCTGAGCACCGACCACGGGTACGGGGCGGTGAGCCTGGCCATCCAGCGCGAGTGCCGCCGCACCGGCGCGGTCGGCCGGGTCCTGCCGATCCCCCTGGCCGCCACCGACGAGCAGATCGTGCAGAGCATCCGCGCTGGTCTGCGCCCCGGGCGGACCCGGCTGCTCGTCGTCGACCAGCTCACCTCGGCCACCGCCAAGCTCTTCCCCACCGCCGCCATCGTCGCGGTGGCCCGCGAACACGGCGTGCCGGTCCTGGTGGACGCCGCGCACGCCCCGGGCATGCTGCCCACCCCGGTAGACAGCATCGGCGCTGACTTCTGGGTGGGCAACCTGCACAAGTGGGCGTACGCCCCGCGCGGGACCGCCCTGCTGGCTGTGGCACCGCAGTGGCGGGACCGGATCGAACCGCTGGTGGTGTCCTGGGAGCAGGAGTCGGGTTTCCCGGCCCGGCTCGAGTGGCAGGCGACTCTCGACTACACGCCCTGGCTGGCCGCCCCGGCGGGCCTGTTCACGATGCGCAGTCTCGGCGTCGACCGGGTGCGGGCGCACAACGCCGCGCTCGCCGCGTACGGCCAGCGGGTGGTGGGGGACGCTCTCGGGGTGGCGCCCGCCGATCTGCCCGACCCCGGCGGACCGGGGGTGGCGCTGCGCCTCATCCCCCTGCCGGCCGGCACGGGCACCACGATCGACGCCGCGCGGGCGTTACAGGCGCGCATCGGTGAACGGATCGCCGCGGAGGTGGCGGTGATGAGTTGGAGCGGCCGGGGGTGGCTGCGGCTCACCGGCCAGGTCTACAACGCCGCCGACGAGTACGAACGGCTGGCCGTACGGCTGCCGGCACTGCTCGCCCAGCGCTGACCGGGCGGCCGGGAGCGGACACCGGGACCGGACCGACCGGGAGCAGGCGCACCGGGCCGAGGCCGAGCAGGGCCAGCGGGTCGAGATATTCCTCGCCCCGGCGTAGGCCCCAGTGCAGGCACGCCTCGGCCGGGCACCCCGGATGCCCGGGCAACAGCTCGCCCAGCGGCGCGCCGGCGGTGACCGGCTGGCCGGGGCGTACGGCGGGTTGGACCGGCTCGTGGGTGGTCCGCAGCCCGTCGGCGTGCCCCACTGTGACCACCGGTCGACCGGCCACCAGGCCGGCGAAGAGCACGGTGCCCGGCCCGGCGCTGCGGACCACCGCCCCGGCGGGGGCGGCCAAGTCGACGCCGCGATGCCCGGGTAGCCACGGTCGCGGCGGCCTGTCGAACCGGCGCACCGGACGGGGTGGCCCGTCGACCGGCCAGCGGAACCGTCCGGCGGGCGTCGGGGCGGCGACCGGCACGGCCAGGGCAGCGGCTGGCTCCGCCACGGTTGCGACCGGCACGGTCGGGGTCGGTGGTTGGCCGGGCACCGCCGCTACCAGCACCGCCAGCCCGCAGAGCTGAATGGTCAGTGCGAGCGGGAGCGCGGCGCAGAGCAGCAGCGTGCGGCGGATCGAACGGACGGATGGCTGTCGCATGACGGCAGCCTCCGGCCGACGCGGTGTCGTCCGCCGGCCCGGCCGACGGGGCTGTGGACAACCGGAGGTGCTGTGGACGACCACCCGACGCCCTCGATGATCTGCTATGCCCGGACGCGGGGCCGACGCCTGATTGACCAGGTCACCACCACTGCTCGTTGGAACCGGTCTCGTAGTCGTACTCCTCGACGTGCTCCCATTCCTTCCCGGTCGCCTTCTCATAGGCGTTGGACGGGACGTCGAGGATCGATTCCGCGTGGGCGGCCTCGTCGGTGGTGAAACGCGCGAACGCCGCCGGATCGGCCAGCACGGCATCGAACGCCGCCGGTCCGGCCACCACCACCGCGCAACGGGCGTACAGGAAACCGTCATCGGACAGTCGGTCGGCGCCGGGTAGGACAGCCTGAGCGAGCACCCGACGGTCCAGTTGGTGGAGCGTGAACGCGAGCGTCTCGGCGAAGCCGACGATCCGCTCCACCGGCTCGTCCGCCAGCACGGCGGTCAACCGCTCGTACGGCCCGTCGTCCTGCGCCTCGGGCCGACCGCCCAGCACCGCGACGAGCCGCCAGAATTCCTCATCCGCAATCATCACAACCCTTGATGATCGCTCGGACGAACCAGTACCGGCCGCTGACCCCACGCCGCCGTACCTCTGGTGCCGTTTTCGGGCCGCCACGGAAGGCCTAGGCTGGGCCGCGTACGGCGGGTGCCGCCGTCTGTACCGGGGAGGCCGCATGACCACTCTCGATGACCGGACGTCGTCCCCCACCGGGCCCACCGTGGCCGACGTGAGCGGCCCGTCCCGGCTCGCGGAGCCGGACGAGACGATCGGCGCCGAGGAGTTGCAGCTAGCGGCCCGCAATCACGGCATCCCGTTGGAGGCGCTGCGCTACGACGTCACCCCGGCCGGGTTGCACTACCTGCTGATCCACTACGACATCCCGGAGCTCGACCCGGCGGCGCACACGCTGACCATCGGCGGTGCGGTGGACCGTGCGTTGACGCTCACCCTCGCCGAACTGCGGGAGCGGCCCCGCGTCACCCGGCAGGTGACACTGGAGTGCGCCGGCAACGGGCGGGCCCTGCTGCACCCCCGGCCGGTCAGCCAGCCCTGGCTCGTCGAGGCGGTCGGTAACGCCGAGTGGACCGGCACCCCCCTCGCTCCGCTGCTGCGCGAGGCGGGCGTCGACCCGGACGCGGTGGACGTGGTCTTCACGGGCGCCGATCACGGTGTGGAGCGTGGGATCGAGCAGGACTACCAGCGGGCGCTTCCGGTCGCCGACGCGCTGCGCGAGGAGGTGCTGCTGGCGTACGAGATGAACGGCGCTCCCCTGCTGCCGCAGCACGGCGCGCCGCTGCGGCTGATCGTGCCGGGCTGGTACGGCATGGCGCACGTGAAGTGGGTCCACTCGATAGAGCTGCGGACCGAGCCGTTCGAGGGGTACCAGAACGCGGTGGCCTACCGGGTACGCCGCGACGCGGACGACAGGGGCGTGCCGGTGACCCGGATCGAGCCGCGGGCGCTGGTCCGTCCGCCCGGCTTCCCGGACTTCATGTCCCGTCGCCGGGTGCTGCGACAGGGCCCGTGCACGCTGGATGGTCGGGCCTGGTCGGGGCACGCCCCGGTGGTCGCCGTGGAGGTGACCACCGACGGCGGGCAGAGCTGGGCGCCAGCCGAGCTGGACCCGACGGACGCGGGGGACTTCGCCTGGCGGCGCTGGCGGCACGAGTGGGTCGCCACCCCCGGCCGGTACGTGCTCGGCGCGCGGGCGACCGACGCGTCCGGGCGGACCCAGCCGGTCGAGCAACAGTGGAATCGTGGCGGCTTCGCCAACAACATGGTGCAGCGGGTCGAGGTCGTGGTGCCGGCCGAGTGATCGGCGGTGGTGTCACGCCACGGGTGGGGGGCCCGTGGCACGGCCCGGCGGCTCGGGTGCGCTCAGCCGCCGAAGCCGGAGTCGGCGGGCAGTGAGATGTCGGGCTTCTCCAGCTCCTCGACGTTGACGTCCTTGAAGGTCATCACCCGGACGTTCTTCACGAAGCGGGCAGGACGGTACATGTCCCACACCCAGGCGTCGTGCATCTCGACCTCGAAGTAGACCTCGCCGTCGGAGTTACGCACGTGCAGGTCGACCTGGTTGGCCAGGTAGAACCGACGCTCCGTCTCCACCACGTAGGAGAATTGGCGGACAATGTCGCGGTACTCCCGGTAGAGCTGCAGCTCCATCTCGGTCTCGTACTTCTCGAGATCTTCCGCGCTCATCGCACTCCGCCTTCCATGGCCACATCTTCCCCCACCGGCGTCGGAGGCCGAGGCTGCTCGCCCAACGCCACGCCGACGGTACCCCCTGACGCCCACGAGCGCTCCATCGGCTCAACCGGGCCGTGGCTGCCGGGCCGTCGGGCGCGCGGCGGCCGGCCGTCGCGGCCGGAGACCGCGGCGACATTGACGTACGAGAACCGGTGCTCCCGGCACGGCCCGTGCTCCCGCAGCGTCGCCGAGTGCTCCGGGGTGATGTAGCCCTTGTGCTCGGCGAAGCCGTACGCCGGGAACACCGCGTCCAACTCCACCATGAGCCGGTCCCGGGTGACCTTGGCCAGCACACTGGCCGCCGCCACACACGCGGCCACCCGGTCGCCCTTCCACACCGCCAACCCGGGCACACCCAGGCCGTCCACGCCGAACCCGTCGGTCAGCACGTACTCCGGGCGGGTGGTGAGCGAGGCGAGCGCCCGGCGCATCGCGGCCAGGTTGCACACGTGCAGACCCCGGGCGTCGACCTCCTCGGCCGGAATGACCACCACGGCGTACGCGAGCGCGCGGTCCACGACCTCCGCGTACACCCGTTCCCGGCTGGCCGGGGTGAGCAGCTTCGAGTCGGCCAGCCCGTCGATCTCGCCGCGCCGCCCCTCGGGCAGCACCGCCGCGGCGGCGACCAGCGGACCGGCGCACGCCCCCCGGCCCGCCTCGTCGGCGCCGGCGACGTGCCGGAAGCCGCGCCGCTGCAACGCCCGCTCCAGGGCGTACAGGCCGGCCTCGCGGCGCACCACTGTGCGCGGCGGGGTCAGCACGATGCCTCGTCCTGGCCGGCGGTGGTCGACTGCCCCAGCCGGGTCAGCAGGGCGGGCAGTTCGGGCGGGTAGAACCGGTCACCGCTGGCCGCCAGCTCGTCCGGAACCCACCAGCGGTGGTCGGCGATGCTGCGTCGCTCGATGTCGTTGAAGCCCGTGGTGTCCACCCGCCAGGAGTCCACCCGGAAGAGGAAGAAATCCTGCTCCTGGCGGTACCAGATGCCGTCGAAGGAGAAATCGGTCGCGTCGGACCAGACCGGCTCGCCCAGCTGGGCCGGGTCGAGCCGCAGGCCGGTCTCCTCGGCCAGCTCCCGAGCCGCGCCCGCCGCCGGGGACTCCGACGGATCGAGCCCGCCGCCAGGAGTGAACCAGTATCGGTGCCCGGGTCGGGCCGGGTCGAAGCCCTCGAACAGCAGGACCCGGCCGGCCGCGTCGACGAGCAGCACGCGGGCCGCGCGTCGAGGGGTGTAGACGGTCACCGCACCAGCCTGCCAGACCGACGGCGGATCGCCCACGCCCCGTCGGCCTACGGCTTGGGAATGCCGTCGAACCCGTCGGGCACCGTCAGCCAGGTGGCCCGGTTGACCGGCCAGAAGACTGTGAACGCCCGCCCGACCACGTCGTCCTCGGGGATGGTGGCCTCGGTGATGTTCTGCCCGGACTGCTGCCAGTGCTCCAGTGAGTCGCCGGAGGCCGACCGGTGGTCGCCCATCACCCACAGCCGGCCCTCCGGCACTGTGATGTCGAACTCCTGGTCGGCGGCCTTGTCGCGAATCCCGTCCATCGAGAAGATGTACGGCTCGTCCAGCGACTTGCCGTTGATCATCAGCCGTTCCTCGGGGTCGCAGCAGACCACGTGGTCGCCGGGGATGCCGATCACCCGCTTGATGAAGTCCTCACCGTCGGGGTTGCCGCTCCACGCGGTCGGAGCCTTGAACACGATCACCTCACCGCGGTGCGGTGACCGGAAGTCGTAGACCAGCTTGTTGACCAGCACCCGGTCATCGATCTTGAGAGTGTTTTCCATGGACGGGGAGGGGATGAAGAAGGTCTGCAGCACGAAGGCGCGGACCAGCACCGCGACCAGGATCGCCACACCCAGCAGGATCGGCAGCTCCTTCCAGAAGGAGCTGCGCGGCTTGTCGGTCTGCTCGTCAATCACGCAAAGGAGCCTACGTTGCCCGGCTGGACGGCACCGTCCGGAACGCGCGGGAACCACGTAGCGCGGCTGCCAACGGAAGCATCAGCAGCACACCGCCCTGCGGAGTCGGTCGCGCCGGAGTCGCACCGGGGGACGCCGTGGCCGGCCCGGAGACGTCCTCGAACGTGGACGGCACCGACAGCGCGCTCCACCGCGACGACGGCCAGACCACCATGAAGGCCCGGCCGACGACGTTGTCGATCGGCACCGGCCCCTGGCAGCGCGCGTCCTGGGAGATCTCACGGTGGTCACCCATCACGAAGATCTGACCGGGCGGCACGACGACCTCGTCGAAGCGCCGGGAGCGACACTCCGCCGGGTTGGGTGGCAGGTCCAGGGGTGAGTCCCGCAGGACGTACGGCTCGTTGAGCGGGATGCCGTTGACTGTCACCCGGCCCTGACTGTCGCAGCACTTGACCCGGTCACCGGGGAGACCGATCACCCGCTTGATGAAGTCCTTCTCACCGGGGCGGCTCACCCCGACCAGGTCGCCGATGGTGCGCGCGAGCCGCCCGGCGACGCCGGGCTTCGGCTGCTCGTCGACCTGCGGCGCCCAGCGGTCAGTGCCCCGGAAGACCACCACCTCGCCGCGCAGCGGGTCACGAACGTCGTAGACGACCTTGTTGACCAGCACCCGGTCATCGACGAGGAGAGTGTCCTCCATCGAGCCGGACGGAATGAAGAACGCCTGGAGCAGGAAGGTGCGAATCAGCACCGCGAGGCAGAACGCGACCACCAGCAGCAGCGGCAACTCCTGCCAGAGAGGCATCTGCCGGCGGGTGCGGCGAGCCCGTCGGCGCCACGGATCGACGGTGCCGTCCTCGTCAAGCGTCTGCACCACGCCACTCCCCGGTCCGCAGAAAACACCACCGCCCGGGAGCCTCGTCGAGGCTCCACGGGCGGTAGTGGACAACTACCCGCCACCTGGGCGGGATCGCCGCCTCGCTGCGCCCGTACCGACCAGGGTAGTGCGCTCTGGTCGGTACGGCATACGCGCAGGTCGGGCGGCGTGGCGAGCGGGAAGTCAGCTGGGCTGCTTCTCCCGCTTCTCCTTGATCTTGGCCTTCTTGCCGCGCAGCTCGCGCAGGTAGTAGAGCTTGGCGCGACGCACGTCACCGCGGGTCACGACCTCGATCCGGTCGATGCCCGGGCCGTTGAGCGGGTAGGTCCGCTCGACGCCGACACCGAAGCTGACCTTGCGGACCGAGAAGGTCTCGCGCAGACCGTCACCCTGGCGGCGGATCACGACGCCCTGGAAGATCTGGACACGGGACCGGTTGCCCTCGACGACGCGGGCGTGCACCTTGACGGTGTCACCGGCCCGGAAGTCGGGAAGGTCGGTCCGCTTCGACTGGGCGTCAAGGGCGTCCAGGATGTTCATCGCTGCGTCCTCGTAAGGCTCACGGCGCACCGTCACTCGGTGCGCGGGTGGGTGATTCTGATTCCCGGGTGGTGATCGGCGAACCGATCCCCGGTCGGGGATCCTCGCAGCCGACCGCGGGCGCGGACGGATGCGGCAACCCCCCTACTTTGCCACATCCCCCGGTGGAGGTTGAAATCCGGCCTGGTCGAGGGCCGCGATGTCCCGTTTGTCGAGCCGATCGGCCGGCAGCGCGGCCAGCAGGTCCGGACGGCGGGCCGCTGTCCGCAGCAGACCCTCCTCGCGCCGCCAGCGGGCGATCTTGCCGTGGTCACCGGAGCGGAGCACCTCCGGCACGTCGTGCCCGCGCCAACTCGGCGGCTTGGTGTAGATCGGCGCCTCCAGCAGCCCGTGCGCGTGCGACTCCTCGTCCAACGAGCCCGCGTTGCCCAGCACCCCCGGCAGCAGCCGGGTGACCGCCTCCAGCATCACCAGGACCGCGACCTCGCCGCCGAAGAGCACGTAGTCACCGAGCGACACCTCGGTGACCGGCATCCGGGTGGCGGCGTGCGCCAGGACCCGCTGGTCGATCCCCTCGTAGCGGCCGCAGGCGAAGAGGAGATGCGACTCGGCCGCCAACTCGTACGCCATGGCCTGGGTGAAGGGGGCACCGGCAGGCGACGGCACCAGCAGCCTTGGCGGCGGGGCGTCGACAGGCGCGAGGGCGTCCAGTGCCTCACCCCACGGCTCGGGGCGCATCACCATTCCCGGCCCGCCACCGTAGGGGGTGTCGTCGACGGTGCGGTGCACGTCGTGGGTCCAGGTCCGCAGGTCGTGCACGGCGAGCTGGAGTACGCCGTTGGCCCGCGCCCGCCCGATCAGCGACAGGTCCAGCGGGGCGAAGTACTCCGGAAAGATCGACACGACGTCGACGCGCATGCGGGCTGGTCCTAAAGGTCGAGCAGTCCGGCTGGCGGGTCGACGATCACACGTCCGCCGGCCAGGTCGACCTCCGGAACGATCGCCCGGACGAACGGGATCAACGCGGTACGCCCCTCGGGGCGCCGCAGCACCAGCAGGTCGGACGAGGGCGCGTGGTCGATGCGGGCGACCTCGCCCAGGCGTTCGCCGGCCGGGGTCACCACGGCCAACCCGACCAACTGGTGGTCGTGGAACTCCTCCGGGTCGTCCGGTGGGGTCACGTCGGCGCTGTCCACCACGAGCAGCGTCCCGCGCAGAGCCTCGGCGGTGTTGCGGTCCGGGATGCCCTCGAACGCGATCAGCACCCGGCCCTGGTGGAAGCGGGCTTCCTCGATGGTCAGCTCCGCGGGAACCCGGAACGGCACCCCGGGCTCATCGCTGGCTGGAGGGGGTGTCGCCCCCGGCTCAGTGCGCAGCACTGTGCCGGGGGCGAACCGTGCCTCGGGCTCGTCGGTCCGCACTTCCACGGTGACCTCACCGCGGACACCGTGCGGCTTGCCGATCCTGCCGACGACGAGCTGCATCAGTACGAGTCGACGATGTCGACGCGAACCCCGCGCCCGCCGATGGAGCCGATCACCTGGCGCAGCGCCTTGGCGGTCCGGCCGGACCGCCCGATCACAGTGCCGAGGTCCTCGGGGTGCACGCGGACTTCGAGCCGCTTGCCCCGACGGGAATCGACAAGCCGCACCCGGACGTCGTCCGGGTGGTCGACGATGCCCTTGACCAGGTGCTCCAACGCCGGACGCAGTGGCATGTCAGGCCTGCTCACCGGCGTCGGCAGCGGCCGGCGCCTCGGCCGGAGCCTCGGTCTTCGGAGCCTCGGCAGCCGGAGCCTCAGCGGGAGCCTCGGTCTTCGGAGCCTCGGCAGCCTTGGCGGCCTTCTTGGCCGGCTTGGCCGGGGTCTCCGGGGCGAGCCCGGCGGCGGCCTTCGCCTCAGCCTCGTACGTCGCCTTGCGGTCGGCCCGCTCGGGGGCGACCAGGAGCGGCGGCGGGGCCGGCAGGCCCTTGTACTTCTGCCAGTCACCGGTCAGCTCGAGCAGCCGCTGCACCGCCTCGCTCGGCTGAGCGCCGACGGACAGCCAGTACTGGACCCGCTCCGACTTGACCTCGATGATCGAGGGGTCTTCCTTGGGCTGGTAAATCCCGACGAACTCGATCGCCCGACCGTCACGCTTGGTGCGGGAGTCGGCGATGACGATGCGGTACTGCGGGTTGCGGATCTTGCCCATCCGCAGGAGCCGGATCTTTACGGCCACAGTTGTTTCGCTCCTGTTGCGATCTCACCGGCCCAGGCGGGCGGTGTGCATGGGTGAGCGCCGACCGGACCCGTGGGGTTGGGCCGGAGACTACTCGGTGGACTGGCGACGTGCCCGGGTTAGAGGGCGCCGGACGCGCGCCGGATACCAGCGACCCATTCTGCCAGATCCGCTGCCGATCGCACGCATCGGACCCGTACACCGCATTGTCGGTGACCTGGAACACCGCTCAACGCACCGGCGGACGGTCCCATCCCGGCGGAAGCTTGTCCGGTACGCCCCACTCTGGTGGGGGTGTGAAGTCACACCAGGTGCCGTCGAACGGGAACTCGCCGGCCTCGGCGAGCGCGATCACCCGCTCCCCCTCGGCGCGGACCGCCTTCTCGTCGGTCACCCAGTAGTCGGCCCCGAAGGCGAGCCGCTCGACGAACTCGCCCTCGTCCTTCCACTCCCAGCTGCGGTCCGGCCACACCACCACGTCCAGGTCCTGGTCCACCACGTCGACGCCGGCCACCGAGCCGTCGTCCCAGCGGACACCGGGCTCCTCGAGGTTCACGTACCAGTGGGCGAAGCGGCCCTGGGCGTCCCGGAACCACCAGACGGAGTGTGCCGCCCCCGTGGGCAGGAACTTCAACAGCGGCGGGCCGTTCCAACGTCCCTCCGCCAACCGGTACGTCGACGAGATCCACTCGGCGAACGGCATCGCCCGCATCCCCAACCCGGCCTCGGTCACCTCGTGGGCCACCGGCGAGTCCCGCGCGATCCAGACCAGCAACCCTCGATCGTCGTCGCTGACCACGCGGGCCGGCCGGACCCACCCGATCCGGCCGTGCCGCACGTTCCGATGCATGATCAGCCGACCCGGCGCGAACCGGTCGACGGGGTTGCCCGGCCGCACCTCAGTAGGCGCGGGCGAGGATGGCGACGAGATCCGGCTCGTCCTCCGAGTCCGGTACCGAACCGTCGGCGCGCAACAGGCAGCGCACAGTGACGCCCTGGCCGTTCGCCTCCGCCTCACCGGCGACGCCGATCGCCGACCACGGCACCCGCGCCCAGCCGGTCGCGGCGGCCTCGATCGCCTCGGCCAGGGTGGCCACCTCCACCGTGCGGGACTCGCGGTTGGCCAGCGCCTGGTCGTGCAGCACCTGCTGGTCGGTCTCCAGTGCGGCCAGCACCGCGGTGACCACGTCCGCCACCGGCGTCGGGGTCTTCGAGCCGTCGGTCCGACGCACCACCGTCGCGTTGCCCACGGCCAGGTCACGGGGGCCGACCTCGACGCGTACCGGATAGCCGCGCAGCTCGGCGTCGACGGCCCGACGGCCGAACGGGGTGTCGGTCCGGTCGTCGAGCGCGACCCGGACACCGGCGTCGCGCAGGCCGTCGCGCAGCTTGGCCGCCGCCTCGCCGACGCCGTCGCCGTCCTTGACGATCATGACGTACGCCTGGATCGGCGCGAGCCGCGGCGGCACGCGCAGACCGTTGTCGTCGCCGTGCGCCATGATCAGGCCACCGAGCATCCGCGTGGACGTGCCCCAGGAGGTCGTCCAGGCGTGCTCCCGGCCGCCCTCCTTGGAGGAGTAGCTGATGTCGAACGCCTTGGCGAAGTTCTGGCCCAGCTCGTGGCTGGTGCCCAGCTGCAACGCCTTGCCGTCGCCCATCATGCCTTCGCAGGTGTACGTGGCCGTCGCCCCGGCGAAGCGCTCGCGCGTCGTCTTGAGGCCGACCACCACCGGAATGCCGATCACGTTGACCATCAGGTCCTCGTACGCCTCGTGCAGGATCCGCCGCGCGTACACCCGGGCGTCCTCACGGGTGGCGTGCGCGGTGTGCCCCTCCTGCCAGAGGAACTCGCTGGTACGCAGGAAGATCCGCGGACGAAGCTCCCACCGGACCACGTTCGCCCACTGGTTGAGCAGCAGCGGCAGGTCCCGGTACGAGTCGATCCACTTGGCCATGAACTCGCCGATGACCGTCTCGCTGGTCGGACGCACCACCACCGGCTCGGCCAGGGGCTTGCCACCACCGTGGGTGACGACTGCCAGCTCCGGCGAGAAGCCCTCGACGTGCTGCGCCTCGCGCTTGAGGTAGCTCTCGGGGATGAACAACGGGAAGTACGCGTTCTCCGCACCCGCCGCCTTGATCCGAGCGTCCATCTCAGCCTGCATACGCTCCCAGATCGCGTAGGCGGCCGGTCGGATGACCATGGTGCCGCGAACCGGGCCGTTGTCGGCCAGCTTCGCCTTGGCGATCAGGTCCTGGTACCAGCGGGGGAAATCCTCCGCACGGGGAGTGAGCACGCGTGCCATGACCGCACATCCTATGCGCCGCTCGTCAGGGCGGTGCGCTCGGGCGCGGCATCGTCGGCATCCGCCGTCAAGACCTTCCTCGATCGGCACGCCGGAGCGGCTCCCGCCCCCGAGCCCGAGGCCCCCGATGTGGCACACCTGGCCGCAAGCCGGGCGCGCTGGGTGGCCCGACACCGGCAGTCGACCAGCCCGATCGCCGACCGGTTCGGGCCGACACACCGGCCTACACTTCGACCACCATGATCGAGCAGAGGGACCCCACCCCGGTACGGACCGGCATCGTCGACGCCGCCCGCGCGCTGACAGTCGCGACCGGGTGGGACGGCGTCCGGATGGGTGCCGTCGCGAACGCCGCCGGGGTGAGCCGACAGACCGTCTACAACGAGTTCGGCAGCAAGGCAGGGCTGGCCGAGGCGCTCGCCCGTGCCGAGGTGGACCGGTTCGTCGGCGCCGTCCGGGCCGCTCTGCTCGCCCACGGCACCGACGTACGGGCCGGCGCGTACGCGGCTATCGCGCACACCCTCACCACGGCGGCGGAAAACCCGCTGATCAAGGCGATCCTGACCAGCGCCCGGGGCGGCTCGGACGAGCTACTGCCGTACCTCACCACCCGGGCCGAGGTGGTGCTCACCGAGGCCTCCGGCGCTCTGATCGACTGGGCCGGCGACCACCTGCCCGGAGCGGACAGAGCCGCGCTGGCCTTCGCCGCCGACACCATCGTCCGCCTGGTGGTCAGCCACATCGTGCTCCCCGGCGAACCGATCGAGCAGACCGCCACGGCCCTCGCCGACCTTGCCGTACACCTCTTCACCGCCGCCGCCCGCCCAGCCCCCTGAACCAGCCCCCTGACCCCCCGCACCCCGCACCCCGCACCCCGCACCCCGCACCCCGCACCCCGCACCCCGCACCAAGATCCGAGCAACTTCCCTGATGTTGCTGCCTCAGGCGCGCGGGAGGCAGCAACATCCCCGATGTCGCGCGGGTTCTTACCCCGCCGAGCACCAAGATCACGCTCGATCCTGGATGTAGGGGCCTCGGCGTTCGGCGGATGCCACCACAACCTGGATCGAGCACGATCTTGCGCCGATCCGCGCGCGGGCACGGATCGGCACGACAGGGGCCCGACGCGCACGGTCCGCACGATCCGGCTCGGCCGGCGCCACACGGGGCGGCGGGGTGCCTGCGGGGATTAGCGGATAACGCGGCCGCGGAGGATCGTGCGGGACGGGGCGCGGACGACGCGCAGGTCACTACGGGGGTCTTCGGGGTAGACGGTCAGGTCGGCAAGGCCGCCTTCGACCAGGCCGGCGAAGCCGAGCCACGCGCGGGCGCCCCAGGAGGCGGCGGCGAGTACGTCGATGGGTGCCATGCCGGCCCGTTCGTGCAGCAGCAGCATCTCCTCGGCCGCCAGCCCGTGATCGATGCCGCCGCCGGCGTCGGTACCCACGTAGATCGGCACCCCAGCCTCGTACGCGGCACGCACCACCTCGGGAAAGCCGTCGCGCAGCGCGAGCATGTGGTCGGCGTACCCGGGGAACTTGCCCCGCGCCTGCTCGGCGATGCCCTCGAAGGTGGCGATGTTGATCATCGTGGGAACCAGTGCGGTGCCCTGGCGGGCCATCTCGTCGATCAGGTCGAGGCTGAGCCCGGTGCCGTGCTCCACCGAGTCCACCCCGGCCCGCACCATGATCTCGACGGCCGATTCGGAGAACGTGTGCACCGCGGCGCGTACCCCGGCGTCGTGCGCCGCCCGCACGGCGGCGGTGAGGGTGTCCGCGTCCCAGGCCGGCGCCAGGTCACCGACGCCCCGGTCGATCCAGTCGCCGACCAGCTTGACCCAGCCGTTGCCGGCCCGCGCCTGCGCGGCCACAGTGGCGGCGACCTCGGTCGCGTCGACCTCCACGCCGATGTCGCGCAGGTAGCGCTTCGGCGGGGCGACATGTTGGCCCGCGCGGGCCAGTCGCGGCAGGCCCGGCTCGTCGTCCAGTTCGGGGTAGGGGTACGGCGAGCCGGCGTCCCGGATCGCCAGCACTCCGGCGTCCCGGTCGACGTGGGCCAGTGCGCGGGCCTGGTCGAGCGAGGTGATCGGGGCGCCACCTCGGGCGATGCCGATGTGGCAGTGCGCGTCGACCAGCCCGGGCAGCACGAAACCGCCGTCGACGACGGTCTCCGCACCGGGCACCGGGGTGAAGGTCACCCGGTCGCCGACCAGCCAGAGATCCCGTACCTCGTCGTCGGGAAGCAGCACGCCGCGCACATGAAGAGCCATGGGCACAGTCCTACCCGATCACTCCCCGTCGGGGGCGAGCAGGTCGTCCTCGACCCGCACAGAGGTCAGCGGGGACGGTTGTCGCCACCCTTGCCGAGCTTGTTGAAGTCGATCTTCGGGAGCTTGAAGCCGGGCGGCAGGCCCTGGCCGCCAGCGAGGTCGTTCGGGTCCATCCCCGGCGGGAGCTGCGGCATGCCACCCGGGAAGCCGGCGGGCATCCCGGCGCCGGCGCCGGTACGCGGACGACCGCCGCCCTTGGTGCCCTTGCGCTTGTTCTTCGGCGACTTGGTCGCCTTGCGGCGGCCACCGCCGGGCAGGCCCATCATGCCGCCCATCTGCTTCATCATCTTCTGCGCGTCGGCGAAGCGGTTGAGCAGCTGGTTGACGTCCATCACGGTGACCCCGGAGCCGTTGGCGATGCGCGCCCGGCGGGAACCGTTGATGATCTTCGGGTTGGTCCGCTCGCCCGGGGTCATCGACCGGATGATCGCGGTGACCCGGTCGAAGTGGCTGTCGTCCAGCTCGGCGAGCTGGTCCTTCATCTGCCCCATGCCGGGCATCATGGCCAGCACGTTGGCGATCGGGCCCATCCGCCGCACCGCGATGAGCTGGTCGAGGAAGTCGTCAAGGGTGAACTGCTCACCGCCCATCAGCTTGGCGGTCATCTTCTCCTTCTGATCGGAGTCGAAGGCCTGCTCGGCCTGCTCGATCAGAGTGAGGACGTCGCCCATGCCGAGGATCCGGCTGGCCATCCGGTCGGGGTGGAAGACGTCGAAGTCCTCCAGCTTCTCACCGGTGGAGGCGAACAGGATCGGCTGCCCGGTGACCTCGCGGACCGACAGCGCTGCACCACCACGGGCGTCGCCGTCGAGCTTGGAGAGCACCACACCGGTGATGCCGACGCCGTCGCGGAACGCCTCGGCCGTGCGGACGGCGTCCTGACCGACCATCGCGTCGATGACGAAGATGACCTCGTCCGGCGAGACGGCGTCGCGGATGTCGGCGGCCTGCTGCATCATCTCGGCGTCGATGCCGAGCCGGCCGGCGGTGTCGACGATGACGATGTCGCGGGCGGCGCGCTTCGCGTGCTCGATCGACGCGCGGGCCACCTGCACCGGGTCACCGGTGCCGTTGCCGGGCTCCGGGGCGTACACCTCGACACCGGCCCGGCCACCGAGCACCTGGAGCTGCCCGACGGCGTTGGGGCGCTGGAGGTCGGCGGCGACGAGCAGCGGCTGGTGCCCCTGACCCTTGAGCCAGCGGGCCAGCTTGCCGGCGAGGGTCGTCTTACCGGAACCCTGGAGGCCGGCCAGCATGATCACCGTCGGCGGCTGCTTGGCGAACTGGAGCCGCCGCCCCTCGCCGCCGAGCACCTTGATCAGCTCTTCGTTGACGATCTTGATGATCTGCTGGGCCGGGTTCAGCGCCTGGGAGACCTCGGAGCTGCGGGCCCGCTCCTTGACGGCCGCGATGAAGCCCTTGACCACCGGCAGCGCGACGTCCGCCTCCAGCAGCGCGAGGCGGATCTCGCGCGCGGTGGCGTCGATGTCGGCGTCGGTGAGCCGCCCCTTGCCGCGGAGCTTGGTGAAGATCCCGGACAGGCGGTCACTCAAGGTGTCAAACACGCGAACATCCCGTTTGTCAGTGTTCCGGCGGGCACAACGCGGCCGGCACTGCGGAGTCCGGCCACCGCTAGGGTAACCGCCCGGCCGTAGGGCCGCTGTCGCCCGGCCCGGGCCTCACCCCGACACCAACCCCGACTGGTACGCGAACACGACGAGCTGGGCCCGATCCCGGGCTCCCAGCTTGCCCATCGCCCGGCTGACGTGGGTCCGCGCGGTTGCCGGGCTGACCACCAACTGTGCGGCGATCTCCTCGTTGTTGAGGCCCTCACCGACCAGGCCGACCACCTGACGCTCCCGATCGGTGAGCGCGTCCAGCCGGGGGTGCGGACGTAGCACCCGGGACGGCCGGGTGGCGAACTCCCGCACCACCCGCCGGGTCACCGACGGCGACAGCAGCGCCTCCCCCTCGGCGACGAGCCGGATCGCGCGCAGCAGCTCGGCCGGCCTGGTGTCCTTGGTGAGGAACCCGCTCGCACCGTGGCGCAGCGCGTCGAAGACGTACTCGTCCAGCTCGAAGGTGGTGAGCACCACCACGCGGGTACCGGTCAGATCGGGGTCGGCGACGATACGGCGGGTCGCCTCGATGCCGTCGATGCCGGGCATCCGGATGTCCATCAGCACCACGTCCGGCCGTTCCCGACGGGCCAACTCGACAGCCCGCAGACCGTCGGACGCCTCGCCGGCCAGCGCCAGGTCGTCCTCGCTCTCCACCAGCGCGCGCAGCCCGAGCCGGACCAGGTCCTGGTCGTCGGCGATCAGCACCCGGATCACGTCGCCGGCTCCACGGGCAGCCCCGCGTACACCCGGAACCCGCCCCCGGCGCGCGGCCCGGTGGTCAACCGCCCGCCCAGCGCCGCGACCCGCTCGCGCATCCCGGCCAGACCGTGGCCACCCTCGTCGTCGGCCGGAGCCGTCCCGGCGCGGCCGATACCCACCCCCCGGTCGGCGACCTCGACTGTCACCTCGTTGGCGCGGTAGTCCACTGTCACCTCCGCGCTCGCCACCCCCGCGTGACGCAGCACGTTGGTCAACGCCTCCTGCACCACCCGGTACGCGGCCAGGTCGACAGCGGCCGGTACCTCCCTGGGGTCCCCGACCACGCGCACCTCGACGGCGAGCCCCGCCCCGGCGAGCCGGTCGCGCAGCGCGGGGAGCCGGGCCAGGCCGGGCACCGGTTCGCGCTCGGCACCCCGCCGCACCGCGCCCAGGGTGACCCGCAACTCGTCCAGCGCCTCGCGGCTGGTCCGGCTGATCGCCGTCAAGGCCACCTCCGCCTGCTCCGGCCGCTTCGGCAGCAGGTGTAGGGCGATCTCCGCCTGCATGCTGATCGCGGCCAGCCCGTGCCCCACCACGTCGTGCACCTCCTGCGCGATGCGCAGCCGCTCCTCGTCGGCCTGTCGTCGCGCCTGCTCGACTCGGCTGCGAGCCTCTTCGGCACGGGTACGCGCTGTCGCCTCACGGCTCACCCGCACCACCACCCCCACCGAGAACGGTACGACCACCCAGGCCGACGCGGGCAGCACTCCCGTCCAACCCGGCGCGGGCCCCCGCCCGAAGAAGACGTGCGCCAACAACAGGACGAACGCACCACCGGTGGCGAGCGCCGCCGGTCGCACCGGCAGCCGCACGGCCACTGTGTAGACCGCGACCAGGAACGTGACCAGAATCGGCCCGTACGGGTAACCGATCAGCAGGTACGTCGAGGTGGCCACCGTGACCACTGCGAGGGCGGCGACCGGAGCACGCCGCCGGACCAGCAGGGCGAGGGCGGCGACGACGATCAGCACCCGACTGGCGGCGTCCACCGGCCTCGACCCCGGCTGGTTGTCCCCAGCCAGACCGGTGGCGAGCAACCCGAACGCGAGCAGCGCCACGGCCAGCGCGGCATCCGCCGCCACCTCCGGCCACCGCCACTGCCCGCCTCGTCGCATGGCCGTCATTCTGCCCGCGCAGGTGCCGCTCGACGTGCGCCCACGAGCGACACCGCCCCTACGCCCCCGGACGTACCCGCGCACCGGGCCTCCGATCGCGCCGCGTTGGCGGCGGGCACCCGCACGAGCGTGATGACACTCCCGACCGCAACCCGCAACGGCGGCGGACACCCTCACGAGCCTGATGACTGTGAGGCATCAAGATGACTGTGAGGCATCACGCTCGTAGGAGTGACCCGGCTGGCACGCGCGGCCAACGGCCGAGCAGCACCCGACCGCGCTACGCAGCAAGGCAGTCAGGCATCCGGCGTCCAAGCGGCCAGGCAGGCGGCCGTGCAGCGTGCCGCAGCCGGACAGCAACCGCCGACGGTGTCGTCCTGGGTCAGACGGCGGCGAGGACCGCGGCTTCCAGGCGGGCCCGGGTGGCGTCGTCCGGCCAACCGCCCACCAGATAGAAGGCGTCGACCACGTCGGCGCCGAGGGTGGAGATGCGGGCCGCGCGAACCAGGGCGCCGGCCTCGTCGAGCGCGCAGGCGACCCGGTAGAGCAACCCGGCGGCGTCGGCGGCGCGCAGTTCCAGCAGTACGGCGTCGGTGGCCGCCTCGCGGTGCCAGACCACTCGTGGAGCCGCGCCACCGCCACGGCTGGCGAGCGCGCGGCCGCGCAGCCGTTGGGTGACCGACACGTCGCCGGCGACCGCCCGGCGCAGGTCGGCGCGGAGTGGAACCGGGTCCGGCGGAAGGCCGTAGCGGGGCTGCACCCGGCACTCGACCAGGGCTCGGCCATCGACGGCGGAGGCGTCCGCGGAGATCACCTCCAGCCGGTGCAGCGCCAGGCAGCCGGCCACGGTGGCGAGCAGACCCCGCCGGTCGGCCGCCGCGACAGACACCCGGTCACCGGTCAGGTGGACGACCGGCAGTGGCCCGGCCAGCAGCTCCGGGTCCGGGGCGGGTGGCTCGGGGAGTACACCGGTGTCCAGCGCGGTGCGAACCCGGGCGACCAACTCGGCGACGAGTCGGCCCTTCCAGTCCGACCAGGCAGCCGGCCCGGTCGCCGCCGCGTCGGCGCGGACCAACGCGTGCAGCACGTCGAGGGTGCCGGTGTCGCCGACCGCCTCGGCCACCGAGGCGATGGTGACCGGGTCGCTCAGGTCCCGGCGGGTGGCCACGTCGGGCAGCAGCAGGTGCAGCCGGACCAGCTTGCCGATCAGCTCGACCTCCGCGGGAGGCAGACCGACAGTGGTGGCCACCGCCTGGGCAACCGGCACACCGACGGTGCTGTGGTCACCGGGGAGGCCCTTGCCGATGTCGTGCAGGAGGGCGCCGAGGAGCAGCAGGTCGGGGCGCTCCACCTCGCGGGCGTGCCGGCTGGCCTCGTGCGCGGTCTGCACGAGGTGCCGGTCGAGGGTGAAGCGGTGCACCGGGTTGTGCTGGGGCAGGCTGCGCAGCCGGGTCCACTCGGGCAGCCAGCCGTCGACCAGCCCGTACCTGTCGCAGGTCTCCCAGGCCGGCACCAGGCCGGGACCGGCGCCGAGCAGGGTGATCAGCGCGGCCCGGGCCTCGGCCGGCCAGGGTGCCGGCAGGGGCGGACAGTACGCCGCCAGCCACTCACAGGTGGCCCGCGCGATGGGAATTCGGGTCGTGGCCGACGCGGCGGCCACCCGCAGCGAGAGGCTCGGGTCGGGGCGTGCCCCGATCGCCGTGCGGGCGAGCACCAACTCGCCGTCGTGTTCGACCACGTCGCGGGCGACCGGGCGGCGGGCCGGGCGGCCGTTGCCGCCGCGGGAGCGGCCGGAGCGCAGCCGGTCGGCGGCCCGGAAGGCGTCGTCCAGGGCGTGGCTGACAGTGCGGGCGTCACCGGCGACCCGACGCAGCAGCGCGTCGCCGTCTTCCACGACGGCTCCAGGCCGCCGCGCGGCGTCAGACGCGCCGGGCTGGAGTTGTCGCAGGCCGAGCAGGTTGGCCACTCCGTCGCGCTCCTGGGCGACCAGCCGGTCGACCCGTCGGCCGACCTGCTGGTGCAGCGCGTCGCGGGTGTCCAACAATCGCAGGTGGGCGGCGCGTACGGCGGGACGCAGCGCGTCGGTGATGCCGGCAGCGGAGATCGCCCGCAGCAGCCCCACATCGCGCAGACCACCGGCGGCCTCCTTGAGGTCGCCCTCCAGGAGGAACGCCAGCTCACCGTGGGCCTGCCAACGGGCTTCGGTGACCTCCCGCAGGCCGGGCAGGTGCCGGACGGCGGTACGCCGCCAGTGATCGGCGGCGGTGCGGATCAGCGCGTCGGCCAACGCCTGGTCCCCCACGACCAACCGGGCGTCGAGCAGCCCGAGGGCGACCTTGACGTCGTCCTGGGCGACCGAGAGCGCCTCGGCGACGGTGCGTACGGAATGGTCGAGCCGCAGGCCCGCGTCCCAGATCGGGTACCAGACCGAGGCGGCCAACTCGTCGGTGCCGGGCACCCCGGCGTGCAGCAGCACCAGGTCGAGGTCGCCGTACGGGGCACACTGCCGCCGACCCAAGCCCCCGACGGCCAGCAGTGCCACCCCGTCCCGCGCCGGCAGCAACCCCCGCAGGAACGAGTCGTACGCGGCGGCCCGCCCGCGCCGGGCTGCTTCCCCGATCCCCCCGGGAACGCCGACGACCTCGTTGATCAAGAGGTTCGCGTCGCCGTCGTCGGCGGGTCCTGACGCGTTCTTCTTGATCAACGAGGTCATGTCAGTAGTGGCCGCGTCAGAGTGCGTCGAGGCCGCGTTCGCCGGTACGTACCCGGACGACCTCCTCGACACCGGTGACCCAGACCTTGCCGTCACCGATCTTGCCCGTGCGGGCCGCTCCAACGATCGCGTCCACCACCTTGTCGACGTCGATCTCGTCGGTGAGCACCTCGACCCGGATCTTGGGCAGGAACTCGACCGTGTACTCGGCACCCCGGTAGACCTCGGTGTGCCCCTTCTGCCGTCCGTACCCCTGAACCTCGCTGACGGTCAGCCCGGCCACCCCGAGGGCGTGCAGAGCCTCCTTCACCGCGTCCAGTTGGTACGGCTTGATGACTGCGGTCACCAGCTTCATGTCCAACCCCTCCATCCCAGGAACGTTAACCGGCGACCTTTTCGCTGACCGGCTCGGCGGGCTCCGCCTCCGGCTTGGCACCACTCGTCGCGCCGCCACCGGGGGTGCCGATGCCGGCCATCGCGAACGCGCTGCCCGTGCCGCCGCCGGCCGGGGACAGGTCGTAGCTGCTCTCGGCGTGCTCGGCGATGTCGATGCCCTCGACCTCCGCCTCACCCGTGACGCGGAAGCCGATCGTCTTCTCGATGACGAAGGCGAGCACCCAGGCGATGCCGAACGACCAGACGGTGACGATCAGGCCGGCGAGGGCCTGCCGCCCGAGCTGGGTCGCGCCGCCGCCGTAGAAGAGGCCGTCGGAGGCGCCCACCACGTCGGTGATCGCGGCGTTGACCGAGTTGGTGGCGAAGAGGCCGAGCCAGAGCGACCCGATCCAACCACCGACGAAGTGCACGCCGACCACGTCGAGCGAGTCGTCGTAGCCGAGCTTGTACTTGAGGCTGACGGCGAGCGCGCAGACTGCACCGGCGACGATGCCGAGCAGGACCGCCGCCCAGGGGGCGATGAAACCACAGGCCGGGGTAATGGCCACCAGGCCGGCGACTGCGCCGGACGAGGCACCGACCATCGTCGGCTTCCGGGTCTTGACCCACTCGACTGCGATCCAGCCGAGCACCGCCGCCGCCGTGGCGAGCTGGGTGTTGATGAAGGCGAGGCCGGCGACCGAGTCGACGGTCAGCTCCGAGCCGGCGTTGAACCCGAACCAGCCGAACCACAGCAGACCAGCACCGAGCGCTACCAGCGGGATGTTGTGCGGCTTCATGCCCTCACGTGGCCAACCGAGCCGCTTACCGAGGACCAGGACCACGGCCAGGGCCGCCGCACCGGCGTTGATGTGCACTGCGGTGCCACCGGCGAAGTCCAGTGCGTGGATGTCACCGCCGATGATGCCGCCGCCCCACACCCAGTGGGCGACCGGGAAATAGACCAGGGTGGCCCAGCCGAAGGCGAACAGCAGCCAGCCGGCGAACTTTGCCCGGTCGGCGATGGCACCGCTGATCAGCGCGACGGTGATCACCGCGAAGACCATCTGGAAGGCCATGAACACGTAGAGCGGGACGCCGATGCCGCTGGGGTTCTCCGCCGTGGCACCCCACAGGTCGGTTTCGGCGAGGAACGTCTTGGTGCCGAGGTACGCGCCCGGGTCGCCCCAGAAGCCGTTCACGTCGGTCCCGAAGGCGACGCTGAATCCGTAGAACCACCACAGAATAGAGATGAGCCCGATAGCCGAGAAGCTCATCATCATCATGTTGAGTACGCCCTTGGCCCGGTTGAGGCCGCCGTAGAACAGCGCCAGTCCGGGGGTCATGAGCAGCACGAGCGCGGTCGAAACCAGCAGCCACGTGGTATTGGCGCCGTCGATCGTCGGTGCTTCAGGCACGCTGGCCTCCTAAAGGGTGAAGTCCTCCTTCGCGGCTTTCCGGGGCAGCGTCGCCCGTAGGCCGGTTGCGCGGAAGCTTCGCGGCCGGCTGTTTCACTTTGGGTCCCGTGCGGGTTTCCGTTTCGTGACGGGTTGTTTCGGACGTGTCACGAACTCCGCACAGTCATCGGCATGGACGATTGTGGATCGACCGGACGGCGATCGTCGATGACTGACCGGTCAACGGCATCGACCGGTGCGCTTGACGGACCCGGCCGAGCATCGCCCGACCGGCGCTCAGCGGAGGGCGTTCTCCAGGGTGTGCCGCTCGTAGTCGAGCAGCCGCAGATCGCGCATCGGCCGACGCAGGTGGCCCTTGTGCACGATCCGGACGAACGCCGGCTCGCCGGCGGCGGCCATCCGCCGGATCCCCTCGACGTGGTCCACGATCCGTTTACGGATGGTCCGGATCAGCCGGTGCCGGTCCCGGGGGATCAGCCCGTACGCGTCGGCGAAGAGCCGGAGGCGGCGCGGCCGGTCCGGGTGCTTCCAGCCCAGCGTGATCGAGTCCCGGTCCGCGAAGATCGGCACCCAGGTCCAGGCCGCGTACGCCACGTCGTAGATCCGCGCTCCGGGCGAGGCGAGGTCGAAGTCGATCAGCCCGAGGGTGCCGTCCGGACGCCAGATCACGTTGTGCGGCGCGGCGTCGTGGTGGCAGATCACCTCGGTGTCCGGCGGTGGGGGCCCGAACGAGCGCCAGACCGCCGCCTGCGGAGGAGTGAAGCCGTACTGCGCGTCGTGGAACATCCGCAGCATGGTGGCGACGGTGACCAGGGCCTCGTCGGTCACCCAGTGCGGGGCGAGCGGATATTCTCCGCACTCCCCCTCCAGGTACGACAGCACCTCACGGTTGCGCTCGTCCATCCCGAGCGCCCGGGGGGCGCCGGTGAACCCCACGTACTCCAGGTGGCGCAGCAGCGCGTGCACGGACGGGGTCCACGGCCCAGCGTTGCGCCGGACCGTGTCACCCACGCGGACAACTGTGCTCACGTTGCCGCCGTGCAGCGGGATCTCCTGCGAAGTCACGTACGGTCTCCCGAGGCGCTGCGAAGGATGGCCAGGGTCACGCCAGCCCGCGTACGCGCGATCGTCAGTGGTCACCCGAGACTACGCGTCCCGGCCGGTGGCCTCGGTCCCCAGCAACGCGTCGACGAACTGCGCCGGGTCGAACGGAGCCAGGTCGTCCTTGCCTTCGCCGAGGCCGACCAGCTTCACGGGGATGCCGAGCTTGCGCTGCACGGCGATCACGATGCCGCCCTTGGCGGTGCCGTCGAGCTTGGTCAGCACCACCCCGGTCACGTTGACCACCTCGGTGAAGACCCGCGCCTGCTCCAGGCCGTTCTGCCCGGTGGTGGCGTCCAGGATGAGCAGTGTCTCGTCGATCGGGCCCTGCTTCTCCACCACGCGCTTGACCTTGCCCAGCTCGTCCATCAGGCCGACCTTGTTCTGCAGGCGGCCGGCGGTGTCGATGAGCACTGTGTCCACGCCGGTGTCGATGCCGCGCTTGACGGCGTCGAACGCGACGCTGGCCGGGTCGGCGGCCTCGGGCCCTCGCACTGTCTCCGCTCCGACGCGCGAGCCCCAGGTCTCCAGTTGGTCGGCCGCGGCGGCCCGGAAGGTGTCCGCCGCGCCGAGCAGCACGCTGCGACCGTCGGCCACCAGCACCCGGGCGATCTTGCCGCAGGTGGTGGTCTTGCCGGCGCCGTTGACGCCGACGACAAGAACCACCGCCGGCACGCCGTCCTTGGGGGCGGTCCGCAACGAGCGGTCCAGGCTGGGGTCGAGCGCGTTGACCAGCTCGGCGGCGAGTAGTGCCCGCAGCTCGGAGGCCGAGCGGGTGCCGAGCACCCGGGTGCGCTCGCGGAGCCGGTCGACGATGTCGCGGGTGGCGTCGACCCCGACGTCGGCGGTGATCAGGCTGTCCTCGATCTCCTCCCAGACGTCCTCGTCGAGGTGGTCACGGGCGAGCAGACCAAGCAGGCTCTTGCCGAACACGTTCTGTGAGCGGGATAGCCGCGACCGGAGCCGGACCAGCCGACCGGCGGTCGGCTCGGGGACCTCGACCTGCGGTTCGAGCACCGGCGGCGGCTCGACCAGGACGCCGGTGGACAGATCGGACTCCGGTGCCTCGACCGGCGGGCCGGCGAGATCCTCCTCAGCCCTGGTGTCGACCTCCGTGCGTGGCAGCGGAGGCTCGGGCCGCCGCCGCAATCGCGGCACGACCAGCCCGACTGTGCCGGCGATCAGCACACCGAGCAGGACCAGAGCGAGGACGAGATATTCGGCCATGCCGGAATCCTGTCAGATGCCGGCGGCGGCGTCCCAGCCACCGCACCCCGAGCCGTGCCCGGAGTCTCAGCCACCGCACTCCGAGCGGTGCCCGGAGTCTCAGCCACCGCACTCCGAGCGGTGCCCGGAGTCTCAGCCACCGCACCCGGCCGGTGCCGGAGACCGGCGGTAGGCTCGGCCGCATGCCCGCCGCACACCTCCTCATCGGCCCACTCCTGCGGCGAGTGGTGGACACCCGGGCGACGATCTGGGTGGAGACGGCGGCGCCCGCCGTGGTCACCGTCCGCACCGCCAGCGGCGCCACCGGCACCGCGCCCACCTTCTCGGCGTACGACCACCACTACGCCCTCGTGGTGGTGGAAGGCCTTGCGCCGGACAGCGAGACCACCTACGAGGTACTGGTCGACGACGAGATCGTCTGGCCGGTACCGAGCAGCGGGTTCCCGCCGAGCGTGATCCGCACCCGGGCCGCCGACGACCGGGACCAGCCGGTCAATCTGATCTTCGGCTCGTGTCGCGAGACCACCCAGCACGCCACCACCCGCAAGCTGCCGCCGGACGCGTTGGACGCGTACGCCCGGCGGTTGATGGCCGACCCGGAGTCGAACCCGCTGCCCGACCTGCTGGTGCTGCTCGGTGACCAGGTCTACGCCGACGTCACCTCGCCGACCGTGCGCCGGCTGCTGCGTCGACGGCGGCGGCGGCCGAAGGGCGCTCCGGCCGACCAGGTGGTGAGCTTCGACGAGTACACCAAGCTCTACCTGGAGTCCTGGCGTGATCCGGAGATCCGCTGGCTGCTCTCCACGGTGCCCAGCGTGATGATCTTCGACGATCACGAGATCATCGACGACTGGAACACCTCGGCGGCGTGGCGAGCCGAGGTGCGCGAACAGCCGTGGTGGCAGGAGCGGATCGGCAGTGGGCTCGCCTCCTACTGGGTCTACCAGCACCTGGGCAACCTCTCCCCCGACGAGATCGTCGCCGATCCGGTCTTCGCGAAGGTCGCCGCCGCCGAGGACGCCACAAGCGTGCTGCGCGAGTTCGGCCACCGGGTCGACCAGGAGTCCGACCTGGCGCACGACACCGAGCGCTGGCGCGCGGTGCAGTACCAGTGGAGCTACGCACTGGATCTGGGCCGGACCCGGCTGGTCATGCTGGACAACAGGTGCAGCCGGGTGCTCGAGCCCAACAGCCGGGCGATGCTGCCGCCTGGCGAGTGGGCCTGGTTCCTCGACCAGGCGCACGGGGTCTACGACCACCTGGTGGTGGGCGCCTCGCTGCCCTGGCTGCTGCCGCAGGGCATCCACCACATCGAGGCGTGGAACGAGAAACTGGCGGACTCACGCCGACCGTGGGTGGCGCGCGGGGCGGAGAAGCTGCGCCGCGCCCTGGACCTGGAGCACTGGGCGGCGTTCCGGCGCTCCTTCGAAGCGCTCGCCGAGACGTTCGCCCGCATCGGCACCGGCACGCCACGGCAGTCCGGCGCGCGCATCGGGGCCGGCCCGGCGTACGCCCCACCGGCGTCGATCAGCGTGCTCTCCGGTGACGTGCACCACTCGTACGTGGCGCGGGCCCGGTTCGGGGACCCTGCGGTGGTCACTCCGGTGCACCAGCTCACCTGCTCGCCGATCCACAACCAGGTGCCGGCGGGTATCCGTCCGCTGATGCGGCTCGGCTGGTCGCCCGGCCCGGCCGGGGCCACCCGGGCGCTGGCCCGTTCGGCGGGCGTACGCCGGCCGGGGGTGCGCTGGCGCAAGCTGGCCGGCCCGTACTTCGGTAACGCGGTCGCCACCCTGACCCACAGCGGGCGCGGGGCCGACGTGGTCATCGAGGGCACCACCAAGGACGGGCACCTACGCCCGGTGATGCGGCGTCGACTCTCCGGCGACGGCGAGCCGGCCGCGCCGTAGTCTCTACGCCGTGGACGAGCACCTGCCGGAGCCGATCCGGGCGGTTGAGCACGAGTTGACCGCTCTGCTGCGCCGTGGCCGGGCGGTCTCCTGGGAGATCGCCCGGGAGGTACACCCGAACCTGGAGCCGAACACCTACGGGTTGCTGCTCTGGTTGCGGCGTAGCGGGTCGATCCGGTTGACCGAGTTGGCGGCCCGGCTGGGCGTGGGCAAGGGGACGCTGAGCCGGCAGATCAACGCCCTGGAAGTCCTCGGCCTGGTGCACCGCGACCCCGATCCGAGTGACCGTCGGGCCGCGCAGATCAGCCTCACCGACGAGGGGCAGCGTCGGTTCGACGTGGCCCGCGCGGCCCGGCTGGGTGAGTTCCTGCGCGCTCTGGACGGCTGGCCGGAACGGGACGTCGAGGAGTTCGCCCGGCTGCTCGGCCGGTTCAACGACTCCTGGCAGTAGCCGCCCCGTGCCAGAAACTCCTGGCAGCAGCCCGCCCAGCACCGGGGAATAGGGCACCGGTCCGACAAGTTGTTGCTTCAGGCAACCAAGGCATACGGTTGCCTCAGGCAACTCACAGGCGGCCCGTGCGTACCAGCCCCGCCGTTCCACATCGACTCCGCTCGGAGGCAACAAACGATGAGCCAGGCGACAGCGCCTCCCCAGGCGACCGCCGTGACCATGACCCACCGGCAGATCCTGGAAGCACTCTCCGGCCTGCTGCTGGGTCTGTTCGTCGCGATCCTCTCCTCCACGGTCATCTCGAACGCGCTGCCGCGGATCATCACCGAACTGCACGGCGGCCAGTCCGCGTACACCTGGGTGGTGACCTCGGCCCTGCTCGCGACCACCGCGACCACCCCCATCTGGGGCAAGATGGCCGATCTGACCAGCAAGAAGACCCTGGTCCAGCTCGCCCTGGGGATCTACGTGCTGGGCTCGGTGCTGGCCGGCCTCGCCCAGGGCACCGGTGAGCTGATCGCCTGCCGGGTGCTCCAGGGCGTCGGCGCCGGCGGCCTCACCGCGCTGGCCCAGGTGATCATGGCCACGATGATCGCGCCCCGCGAGCGCGGCCGCTACAGCGGCTACCTCGGCGCCGTGATGGCCGTCGGCACCATCGGCGGCCCGCTGATCGGCGGCGTGATCGTGGACACCTCCTGGCTCGGCTGGCGCTGGTGCTTCTACGTCGGCGTGCCGTTCGCCATCCTCGCGCTGATCGTGCTCCAGAAGACCCTGCACCTGCCGGTGGTCAAGCGAAAGGCCGAGATCGACTGGTGGGGCGCCACACTGATCACCGCGGCCGTCTCGGTGCTGCTGATCTGGGTCTCGCTCGCCGGCGACCAGTTCGCCTGGGCCTCCTGGCAGACCGCCGTCATGGTCGTCGGCGCGCTGGTCCTCGGCGCGCTGGCCATCCGGGTCGAGACCCGGGCCGCCGAGCCGATGATCCCGCCACGGCTGTTCCGCAACCGCACCATCACCCTCGCCGTCGTCGCCAGCATCGCGGTCGGCGTGGGCATGTTCGGCGCGTCGATCTTCCTGGGCCAGTACTTCCAGATCAGCCGCGGTCAGAGCCCGACCATGTCCGGCCTGATGACCCTGCCGATGATCCTCGGCCTGCTGGTCGCCTCCACTGTCATCGGGCGGGTCATCAGCAAGACCGGCCGCTGGAAGCGGTACCTGGTGATCGGCTCGGCGCTGCTCACCATCGGCTTCGCGCTGATGGGCACCCTTCGCGCCGACACCAGCTTCACACTGCTCAGCGTCTACATGCTGCTGATCGGCGTCGGCCTGGGTATGACGATGCAGAACCTGGTCCTCGCCGTGCAGAACACCGTCGGCCCGCACGAACTCGGCGCGGCCAGCTCGGTGGTGGCGTTCTTCCGCAGCCTGGGTGGCGCGATCGGCGTGTCCGCCCTCGGCGCGGTACTCGCCCACAAGGTCAAGGACTACACCGCCGACGGGCTGGCCCAGCTCGGCATCCCCGCCTCCAGCTCCGGCAGCGGCGGCGCCCTGCCCGACGTGCACACCCTGCCCGGCCCGCTGCGGGCGGTGGTGGAGAGCGCGTACGGCCACGGTGCCGGTGACATCTTCCTGGCCGCCGCCCCGTTCGCGCTGATCGCGCTGATCGCGGTGGCCTTCATCAAGGAGGTGCCGCTGCGCCAGCACAACGGCAACCCGGTTTCCGACGAGGTCGAGCGGGAATCGACAGTCGCCGCCGGCGCTGGCGCACCAGTGATCCGTACCGGCGAGCAGAGGTGAGGTAGAGGCATGGGCGTGGGAGCACCGGACCGCGAGGAGTACGGCCCCCGCACCCGACCGCTGCCCTTCGAGCGCGGCACGGACGGGCCTCGGGTGATCATGGTGGGCGTCGACGGCACCCGCACCTCCGAGCGGGCCGGTGCCTACGCGGCCGGCCTGGCCCGCCGGCAGGGCGCCGCCCTGGTGGTGGTATTCGTCAGCGCGGCGAGCGGGTTCACCGCCCTGGTGCCCGGCATGGACGCCGGCGCGGTCCAGCGCTCCCAGGACGAGGTGGCCGACGAGCTGCGCCGCGAGTGCCGCCGTGGGGCCGAGCAGTGGGGCATTCCGGTGACCTTCCTGGCTCGGCGCGGCGACGCGTACGGCGAGCTGTGCGCGGCGGCCGACGAGTTCCAGGCCGACATGGTGGTGGTCGGTGCCTCCGAGCAGGCCGGACACCGGCTGGTCGGCTCGGTCGCCACCCGGCTGGTCCGCGCCGGCCGCTGGCCGGTCGTCGTGGTGCCCTGATAACCCGTCGCGGCATGTCCGACGTGCCGGGCAGGATGCGCGGCATGACCTGGATCGCGCCGGAGATCACCCGGACCCCCGAACCGTACGTCGGCGACGAGCGCACCATGCTCGACGGCTGGCTCGACTACCACCGACAGACACTGCTGCTCAAGTGCGCCGGCCTGACCGAGGAGCAGTTGCGGACGCCGAGCGTGGAACCGTCCGGGCTGACCCTGCTCGGCCTCGTCCGGCACCTGGCCGAGGTGGAGGCCTGGTGGTTCCGGGAGAGCTTCGCCGGTGAGCCTGTCGACTACCCGTACTTCACCCCGGAGAACCCGGACGCCGACCACGACGTCAGCGCCGCCGACGCCGCTGCCGACTTCGCCATCTTCCACCGCGAGGTGGCGCTGGCCCGCGAGGCCGCCGCCGACCACTCCCTCGACGAGACGTTCACCGAGGTCGGCGCGAAGAAGCGCACCTTCAACCTGCGCTGGGTGTACGTGCACATGATCGAGGAGTACGCCCGGCACAACGGCCACGCCGACCTGATCCGGGAACGCATCGACGGCGTCACCGGCGAGTAATGAGCGCTCAGTAGTCCAGGGCCGCCCGCAGGTAGCGCAGGTCGGCGTGGCCGCCCCAGCGGTGCGCCGACAGCCCGGCGGACCGGGCACCCCGCACGGCCCAGTCCTCGTCGTCGACGCAGAGGACCCGGGCCGGCGGGGTGGCCAGGGCCACGCAGGCGGCCTTGAAGTATTCCGGGGCGGGCTTGTGCACGCCGATCACCGAGGAGTTGACCACCACGTCCAGCTCGCCGACCAGGCCGAGTGCGGCCAGATCGGCGTCGAGCAGATCGGTGGCGTTGGTGCCCAGCCCGACCCGGACGCCCGCCGCGCGGACCTCCCGGACGAACGCCAGCACCTCCTGGTCGACCTCTCCCCGGTAGCTCTGCCACTGTTCCACAGCGGCGCGGGCCCGTTCCGGGCTGCCCACCGATTCGGCAAGGGCGTCCGCCACGCTGTTCATCCAGTCGGCGTGGTTGACCTGGCCGGTGAGCACCGGCTGGAGCCGCCCCCACTGCATGGCGATCTCACCGAGCACCCCCTCGGAGAGGCCGTACTCCCGCTCGACAACGGCGGCCACCGCCGGGTCCCACCGGCGCAGTACGCCGTCGAAGTCCAGCAGGAGCGCCGTCGCGCGTTCCCGAGCCACTACCCGTTCTCCTCGCCGCGGCCGTGCCGCTGGTCGTCCTCGTCGGCCCGGTTGAGCCGTTGGCTGATCACCTGAGTGACCCCACTGCGCATGGTCACGCCATAGAGCGCGTCGGCGATCTCCATCGTCCGCTTCTGGTGCGTGATGACGATCAGCTGACTCTTCTCGCGCAACTGTGCCAGCAACAGGATCAGCCGGCCCAGGTTGACGTCGTCCAGGGCCGCTTCCACCTCGTCCATGATGTAGAACGGGCTGGGCCGGGCGCGGAAGATCGCCACCAACATGGCCACCGCGGTCAGCGACCGCTCGCCACCGGAGAGCAGCGACAGCCGCTTGATCTTCTTGCCCGGCGGTCGGGCCTCGACCTCGACGCCGGTGGTGAGCAGGTCATCCGGTTCGGTGAGGATCAGCCGTCCCTCGCCACCGGGGAAGAGCACTGTGAACACCTGCTCGAACTCCCGGGCGGTGTCCTCGAAGGCGCTGGCGAAGACCTCCAGGATCCGCTCGTCCACGTCCTTGACCACTGTGAGCAGGTCCCGACGGGTGGCCTTGAGGTCCTCCAACTGCTCGGAGAGGAACTTGAAACGCTCCTCCAGCGCGGCGAACTCCTCCAGCGCGAGTGGATTGACCTTGCCGAGCAGGGCGAGTTCGCGTTCCGCCTTCGCGGCCCGCTTCTCCTGCACCGGCCGCTCGTAGCGCACCGGCTCGGGCACCGGCAGACCGTCACGTTCGGCCGCCGCGACGTCCACCTGGGTCGGCGGAACGGGCTGAGTCGGACCGTATTCGGCGACCAGCGTCTCCACGTCCAGCCCGAAGTCCTCGGCGGCCTTCGCCTCCAACTGCTCGATGCGCAGCCGCTGCTCCGCCCGGGCCACCTCGTCGCGGTGCACCTGGCTGGTCAGCCGCTCCAACTCCGCGCCGAGCCGCTTGGCGGCACCGCGTACCTCCTGAAGCTCTGCCTCCCGCGCGGCGCGCTCCAGGGCGACCGCGTCGCGGTGCTCCTCGGCGGTCGCGATCGAGGTGGTCAGCCGGGTCAACGCCTCTCGGGCGCCAGCGGCGACGGACCGGGCGATGCCCGCGCCTCGGGCGCGGGCGGCCCGCCGGGCCGCCGCGCGTTCCCGGGCGGCCCGCTCCGCTGTGGCCTGCCGCGTGAGCGAGTCGGCCCGACCGGCGATCGAAGAGACCCGCTCCTCGGCGGTACGCACGGCGAGCCGGACCTCCATCTCGTTCTGCCGGGCCTGCGGCACCATGGCCGCCAGTTGATCCCGGTCCTCGCTGGAGGGCTCGGCGTCGACCGGGGTCTCCTCGGCCAGCCGTAGCCGCTCCTCCAGCTCGGCGAGCGCGGTGAGGTCCCGTTGCCGGGCGGCCTCGGCGCGCGACCGGGAGTCGCCGAGCCGGTCGGTCTCAGCCTTCGCGGAGCGGGCCGCAGCGCCCAGCTCGGCCAGCCGGCGAGCGGCGGCGTTGCGGTGGCTCTCCGCCTCGCGCTTCTCGGCGGCTGCGTGTTGCACGGCCTCCTTGGCGGCCGTCACCTCGGCGCGCGCCTCGACCAACTGATCGCGCAGCTCCAGGCCAGCGCGTTCGGCGGTGACCCGGTTGGCGCGGGCCTCCTCGACGGCGGCCTGCACCTCGATGTAGCTGGGGGCCTTGGCCGACCCGCCCGCCGCCGCGTACGCCCCGACCACGTCACCGTCGGGCGTGACCGCCCGCAGCTCGGGGTTGCTGGCGACCAGCTCGGCGGCGGCAGCGAGATCGTCGACGAGCGCCACGTCCCGCAGGGCCCTGTGCACCGCCGGACGCAGCTCGGCGCTGCACTCCACCAGGTCGGGCGCCCACCGGGCGTCGTCCGGCAGCTTCGGGCGTAACGCGTCGGCGGAGCCGGTCATACCGGGCCCCGCCGGGCTGCCGACCAGCAGGCCGGCCCGGCCGGCGTCGGAGATCTTCAACAGCCGCATCGCCTCGACGGCCTCGTCCACCCCGCTGACGGCGACCGCGTCGGCGAGGCCGCCGAGCGCGGCGGCCAGCGCGGCCTCGTGACCCGGCGCGACGGTGAGCAACCCGGCGAGGCTGCCGAGCAGGCCGGGCACGTCCCCGGCGCGGGCGAGCAGCGCCCCCGCGCCGTCCTTGCGCCGCAGCCCCAGGGCGAGGGCCTCCTCGCGGGCCTTCCAGGTGGCGGCGTCCTTCTCCGCGGCCCGCTCGGCGTCGGACAGCGATCGGACGGTGGCCTGGGCCCGTTCCTGCACGGTGACCGCCTCGGCGTGCCGGGCGTCCAGGTCAGCGTTGTCCCGGTCGGCCTCGGTGGACTGGGCGGCGACCGCGTCCAGGTCGGCCTGCGCCTGCTCGGCGCGGCCCAGCGCGTCGGCGTGCGCGATCGCGAGGCGTTCGATCTCCTCGCCGGCGCTTGTGGTCCGGGCCCGGGCGGAGTTGACCTGGCCGGTGAGCCGGGCCATCCCCTCGCGCCGGTCGGCGATGGCCTTGGCCGCGGCGACCAGCTCGCGCTCGGCGGCGGCCAACTGCCGCTCCAACTCCTGGCGGTGCTCGACCGCCTCGGCCAGTCGGATCTGGTCGTCGGTGAGCGCTCCGCGCAGCTCCTCCTCCTGCTCGCGGACGCGTTCCGCCTCAGCCTCCAGCTGGTCCGGGTCGCGGCCGGGCCGCTCGTCGTCGCCGGTGGCACTGAGGTGCCGCAGCCGCTCCCGGGCCAACTGCTCGATCGAGCGGAAGCGTTCCTGGAGGGCGGAGAGCTTGTACCAGGTGTCCTGGGCGGCGGCGAGCAGCGGCGCGTCCTCCGCGAGGGCGGCCTCCAACTCGCCGAGCCGGCCCTGCACCTCGGTGTGCTCACCCTCGATCTGCTCACGCCGCTCGCGCAGCGCGGTCTCGTCGGCGATCTCCCGATCGAGGGTGGTCCGCAGGGTGGCCAGGTCGTCGGCGAGCAGCCGCAGCCGGGCGTCGCGCAGGTTGGCCTGGATGGCGGCGGCGCGCCGGGCCACCTCGGCCTGCCGGCCCAACGGCTTGAGCTGACGACGCAGCTCGGCAGTGAGGTCGGTCAGGCGATTGAGATTCACCTGCATCGCGTCGAGCTTGCGCAGCGCCTTTTCCTTGCGCTTGCGGTGCTTGAGGACGCCGGCCGCCTCCTCGATGAACGCCCGGCGGTCCTCCGGCTTGGCGTGCAACATGCCGTCGAGGCGGCCCTGCCCGACGATGATGTGCATCTCCCGGCCGATGCCGGAGTCGGAGAGCAGCTCCTGGATGTCGAGCAGCCGGCACGAGTTGCCGTTGATCTCGTACTCGCTCTCGCCGGAACGGAACATCCGGCGGGTGATGGAGACCTCGGTGTACTCGATCGGCAGCGCGCCGTCGGTGTTGTCGATGGTGAGGGTGACCTCGGCGCGACCCAGCGGCGCCCGGCCGGCGGTGCCGGCGAAGATGACGTCCTCCATCTTGCCGCCACGGAGGGCCTTGGCGCCCTGCTCGCCGAGGACCCAGGCGATGGCGTCGACGACGTTGGACTTGCCCGAGCCGTTCGGGCCCACCACACAGGTGATCCCGGGCTCCAGCTTCAACGTCGTCGCGGAGGCGAAGGACTTGAACCCCTTCACCGTCAGGCTCTTGAGATACACCTACTCGATCCTCGTCCGGTGGCCGCCGTACCGTCGCCGGCTGCGGGGACCTGGGTGAACCCGCAGACTAACCCGGCGGTGGGAGCGGCCTGGCACGCGACCCGCCCCGCGTCGCGTCGACAGTGGGTGCGCTGTTGTTCGCCGGGCTGCGAGAAAGGCAAGGCCCTTTCATGATCGCTTATTCGTCGGCATGCCTTTCCGGAAACTGTGAGCGCGGTTACCGGGTACGCCTCGCTACAAGATCATGAATCGTCGGCGCCGAAAGATGCCGGACAGTGTTGCGCGCCGGCACAGAAGGTGTCGGCGCGCATTTTTGCGGTGGTGCGATTCAGTTTTCTTTGAGCGTGAAGATCAGGTCAGTGCCGGCTCGGCCAGACGGAGAAGATCGTCCGCCTCCGCCGCAGCCGCCGCGAGCCGATCATTGTCGGCACGCAGACGCGTGATCTCGAACTCCAGGGCCTGGACCCTGGCACGCAGTCGGGTGACCTCGTCGAGCAGACGCCGGTCGGGCGCTGCACCTACGTGGCCGTAGAGGGCCTTCGCCATGCTGACTCCTTGATATGCGCTGCCGGAAAGGCCGGCCAACGCGCGCCCATTTGTACGCGGCTGTCATTCCAGGCTGTATCTGGGCATGACCGGGCGCGACTGGCGACACCTATATATTGAGCCGCAAACCCCTCCTTCGTCAAGTTCTCGCAGGCCGTAGATCATCTCCACGTCGACCTGTCCACTTGTCGGGGGGCTGCCGCAAGGCACGGACACTCTCTGTCCGGACGCCTTTACTGTACGCCCGGATTCACGGAAGTCCGCACCCTGGCGTCCGACTTCCCCTTAACTCTTTCTTAGCCACGTTGCCGCAGGTCGTAGGCGCGCCGTAGCGTCACCCCGGCCCGCAACCGACCCCTGGAGGCATAGGCGTGTACGGCTGGACCGATCCGATGGACCCGAATGGCGCCCCCCGGCGCGCCGGAGGGCCGACCGACGAGCCGGCCTGGCTGCACGACCGCCCGGAGCCCCGCTCGGCCTACCTCTTCGGCGACGAGCCCGGTCAGCCGGGCGACGAATGGCACCGGGAGCAGCCCACCGACGGCCGGCAGCCGGACCCGGCGATCCCCGCCGAGGCGGCCGACGCCCACACCGCCGCCTGGGGGGCCTACCAGCCGGAGGGCGAGACCGGCGACTGGGGCGACAGCCGCCCGACCCAGGACACCACAGGCGGACGGCGTTCCGAGGCGCCCGGCGGCTGGCACACCGACACCGACCCGGAGACCACCGACGGCTGGCGCGGCGCCGCCGAGACCGACCGGCCCAGCGAGGGACGTCACCGCTCCCCACGCCGCTGGCGCCGGCCGCTGATGATCGGGGGCGCCGCCGCGGCCGCCACCCTCGTCGTGAGCTTCGGCGTCGGCGCGCTCACCCTGCCCGGCGGTGACGACGGGGCCGCCCAGCCGACGGCCGTCGACGACTCCTTCGCCACGTCGGCCGCGCCGACCGACGAGCCGGCGCTGGACGCCCTCGCCGCGCCCTCCCCGTCAACCATCCCCAGCCCGGCGTCTCCGAGCCCGTCGCCGAGCAAGGTCGTCAAGCCCACGCCGGCGACGTCGCGGAGCACCGCCGCGTCACGCCGCAGCGTCGAGCGCAGCAGCGCGCCCAGCAGGACCGGCGGCTCCACCGGATCCAGCGGCTCCAGCGGCTCCGTCAGCGCTCAGGCCCGCGAGGTGGTGGACCTCGTCAACACCGAGCGGGCCAAGGCCGGCTGCAAGGCGCTGAGCATCGACGACAAGCTGATGACGGCCGCCCAGCGGCACAGTCAGGACCAGGCCGACAACCAGAACATGTCGCACACCGGCAGCGACGGCAGCAACGCCGGCACCCGACTGGACCGGGTCGGCTACACCTGGCGCACGTACGGCGAGAACGTGGCCTGGAACCAGAAGACCCCGGCAGCGGTGATGGACGCCTGGATGAACAGCTCCGGCCACCGGGCCAACATCCTGAACTGCGCGTTCACCGAGATCGGCGTCGGCATCGCCAGCAGCAACGGACCGTACTGGACGCAGGTCTTCGCGGCGCCGCGCTGACCGCGCGTCGTTCCCGCCCCCGCGCTCGTTGACCCGGTGAGGTACGTCCGGCCGGAGCGTGGGGGCCGCGTACCGGTGCGGGCGGCGACCGGCCGCCCGGGACCCGGGAGCTGCCGATGCGGATCCGGCCGCGGCGACACGTCGCCGTACGCCCAGTGCGCCGCGTCCTGTCCGCCAGCCTGGCTCTCGTGCTGGTGGTGCCGGCGTACGGGTGTCGGCCCGCGCTGACCCCGCCCGGCGCGCCCACCGCGTGGCCGGCGGCGCAGGCCCGCCACTGGCAGTGGCAGTGGCAGCTCAGCGGCCCGCTCGACCCGGCGGTGGACGCGCACGTCTTCCTGCTCGACCCGGTGGCCACCACCGCCGCACAGACCGCCGAACTGCGCTCCCGGGACCGCCGGTTGATCTGCCAGGTCAACGTGGGATCGGCCCGCTCCGACGACCCGGACGCCAGCCGGTTTCCGGAGGTCGTCCGAGGGGCGGCCGGGCGTCGACCCGACAGCCGGTGGCTGGACATCCGGAGTTGGGACGCGCTCCGGCCGGTGCTGGCCGACCGGTTCCGGCTCTGCCGGGGCAAGGGCTTCGGCGCGGTGGCGCTCTTCGACGCCGACGGGTACGCGGCGCGCACCGGCTTTCCGCTCGACTTCGACGACCAACTGCTGTTCAACCGCCGGCTGGCCGAACTGGCCCGCTCGCTGAGCCTCTCCCCGGGGCTGGTCAACGACGTGCCGCAACTCGCGGCGCTGGCCCCGGACTTCGACTTCGCTGTCAACGAGGAGTGCGTCCGGCTGGCCCAGTGCGCCAAACTGCTGCCGTTCAGCGACGCCGGCAAGCCGGTCTTCCACGTCGAGTACACCGGCTCGACCGACGACTTCTGTGTCACCACCGTCGGCTACGGCTTCGCGTCGATCCGCAAGGACCGCACGCTGGACGCGTCCCGCGAACCCTGCCCACTCCCCTGACCCACCACACCCTCCCCACCCTCGCCCTGCCCTGCCCTGCCCTGCCCTGCCCTGCCCTGCCCTGCCCTGCCCTGCCCTGCCCTGCCCTGCCCTGCCCTGCCCTGCCCTGCCCTGCCCTGCGATCTTGCACTTTCGGTCGTCGAATTGCCGGGTTGGCCCCCCTTTGTCGCGACAGAATCTGCAAGATCGCCGAGGGCGGGGCGAGGGCAAGGCGGGGCAGGGCGAGGCAGGGCGGGGTGAGGGAGCGGCGATTAGGGGACCGGGACCAGCTCCGGGGCGGGAGCGGGCGGGTTGGTGGGCGCGGGTGCCGGGCGTGGGCGCAGGAAGCGGGGGGCCCACCAGTTGGCGTCGCCGAGCATGGTCATCAACGCCGGCAGCACCACTCCCCTGATGATGGTGGCGTCCAGCAGGATCGCCGCCGCCAGACCGATGCCGAGCTGCTTCATGTCGATGGTGCTCAGCGTGGCGAAGATCGAGAAGACCCCGACCATCACGATGGCCGCGCTGGTCACCACGCCGGCCGACGAGGTGATCCCGTACGACACGGCGTCGCGGTTGGGCAGGCCGGACCGGACGCCCTCGCGGATCCGACTGACCACGAAGACGTGGTAGTCCATCGAGAGTCCGAAGAGGACCACGAACAGGAACAGCGGCAGCCACGACACGATCGCGCCCATCGACGTGAAGCCGAGCAGTCCCTGCGCCCACTCGCCCTGGAAGATCAGCACCAGCAGGCCGTACGCGGCACCGGCGGAGAGCAGGTTCAGCGCGATCGAGCTGGCCGCGATCACCACCGACCGGAAGGTGAACGTCATGACCAGGAAGGTCAGCACCAGCACGAAGCCCATGACCAGCGGCAACTTGTCCCGGACGTGCTGGGCGTAGTCCTCGCTGTCGGCAACGCTCCCGCCCACCGCGTACTCGATTCCGGGGATGCCCCGCAGTTCGGCCGGGACCAGGTCCCCGCGCAGCTTCTCCAACGACTGCACCGACCGGTCGTCCCGACTGGCGTACGGGGTGGGGACGTCCAGCACCGAGACCCGCCGGTCGGCCGACACCTCGATCTTCGGGCCGTCCGCCTCGGCCGGGGCGAACAGCGGATCGCCGGCCGCCCGGGTGGAGAGGCCGGTGAGTGCGGCGCGTACCCGGTCGGCCTGGTCGGCGGGCGCCTGAACGGCCACCACGTGATTGGTGCCGGCGCTCGGGAAGGCGGCGGTGAGCCGGTCGTACGCCTGCATCGCCGGAGTCGTGCGGGGCAGGTCCTCCATGCCGGGGAACTTCAGCTTCATGCCGAGCGCCGGCGCGGCCAGCGCGAGCAGCAGTCCGACCGAGATGACAAGCGTCGCCACCGGCGCGCGCAGCGCGGGCCGGAGCACCGCCGGCCACAGCCGGGGCGTGCGGGGCTCGCCGTGCCGGCCGGTACGCGGCGCGGTCAGTCGCCAGAGCAGCGGCACCCGGGGCCGGTCCACCCACCGGCCGAGCCGGGCCAGCAGGGCGGGCAGGACGGTCAGTGAACCGGTCACCGCGACGGCCACCACGAGGATCGAGCCGATGGCGAGGGATGAGAAGACCACGTCACCGGCGAGCAGCAGCCCGGCCATCGAGATGATCACCGCGAAGCCGGAGACCACCACGGCGTGCCCGGAGGTCTCCGCGGCGATCTCCACCGCGTCCAGACCGGACCGCCCCTTGGCGCGTTCCTCCCGCTCCCGACGGATGTAGAACAGCGAGTAGTCGACGCCGACCGCCATGCCGATCAGCAGGATCACCGGTGCCGTGGTGTCGGTGGCGGGCACCAGGTGCGAGGCCAGAGTGGACAGACCCATCGCGGCGGCCACCGAGGAGAGTGCCAGCAGCACCGGCACGCTCGCCGCGATCAGCGCCCCGAACGCGATGATCAGGATCGCCAGGGTGACCGGCAGACTGAGCAGCTCGGCGCGCTTGAAGTCCTTACCCAGGGTGTCGTCGAGGGCCTGGCCGATCGACGGCCCGCCGACCTGCTCGACGCGCAGCCCGGGGTACGCGGCCTGCACTGTGGCGGTGGCGTCGCGCAACGGCTGCACCCGATCCGAGGCCGTCTCCGGATCACCCGACATGGTGATCGGCAGCAGCAGCGCCGAGCCGTCCCGCGCGGTGACTGGCTGGCCCACCCCGGCCACCCCGGTGACCGTACGCAGCCGGGCCGCCGCGTCGTCGGCCGCCGACTTCGCCGCCGCCGGGTCCAACGCGCCACCCCGGGAGGTGATGAGGACGTTGTCCACGGCCGGGTCGTCGAAGGCACCGGCGTCCACGATCAGGCTGGCCCGCCCCGCCTCGCCGATCGCCTGGTCACCGCTGGTGGCCTCGTTGAGTCCGGCGGCGCTGCCGCCCACGAAGCACACCGCCACGAACACGGCCCACAGCGCGATCGCCCGCCACGGGTGCTCGGCGCTCCACCGCGCCAGCCGCACCGTCACCGGTCTTCTGCCCATCTCGGGTCCCCCTGTCACGTCAACCCCTGTCAACGGTGCTGACGCTAGGTGCGTGACGAGGCGGTCACATCGGGGATCGACCCGGGCCCACCCTGGAACCAGCGGACCGGGCGCGGGGGTCCGTTCGCCGGGGGTCGAACCCCGATCCGGGCGTACACCGGGGTCCACCCCGGAGCGACCCGCCGCGACCCGCCGGCATCGCCCCGAGCCGGCTCCGGGTCATCCCCGAAGGGAACCCCGGGGCCGTGGCTGACAGTGCGGGCAGCTGTACGAGGACCGGTTCATGAACGCCTCACGGCGGATCGGCGCGCCACACCGCCGGCACGGCTCGCCCTCGCGGCCGTACGCGTTGAGCGCACGGTCGAAGTAGCCACTCTCGCCGTTGACGTTCACGTAGAGGGCGTCGAAGCTGGTGCCGCCCTCGCTGATCGCCTCGGCGAGCACGTCGCGGACGTGGCCGAGGAGACGCTGCGCGGCCGGGCCGGTCAGCGCGTCGGTGGGTCTGCCGCCGTGCAGCTTGGCGCGCCAGAGCGCCTCGTCGGCGTAGATGTTGCCCACCCCGGAGATCAGGGTCTGGTCGAGCAGCGCCCGCTTCACCTCGGTGTGCCGGCGGCGCAGCGCCGCGACGAACGCCTCGTCGGAGAACTCCGGGTCCATCGGGTCGCGGGCGATGTGGGCGATCTCGTCGGGCAACTCGGCGCCGCCCTCGCTCACCGAGAGCCCACCGAACGTGCGCTGGTCGACGAAGCGCAGCTCCGGACCGTCGTCGCTGAACCGGAACCGGACCCGGAGGTGGGTCTCGTCAGGCGTCCCGGGTGGCTGGAGCAGTAGCTGACCCGACATGCCGAGGTGCCCGACGATCGCGTCACCGCTGTCCAGTGGCAGCCACAGGTACTTGCCGCGACGGCGGGCGTCCAGCACCGTCCGGCCGGCGAGCACGTCGGCGAAGTGCACGTCGCCGGGAACGTGCCGGCGGACCGCACGCGGATGACGAACCTCGACCGAGGCGATCCGACGGCCGACGACCCACTGGGCCACCCCCTGCCGGACGGTCTCCACCTCGGGCAGCTCAGGCACGCGGCCGACCCGTCTCGTGACCGTCGGCGCCCCCAGCCGGCAACGCCTGCGCGAGGTGGTCGGCCTGCTCGGCCTGAGCCGCCCGCTCGGCGCGCTCCAGCGGCCCGAACGGCTCGTCGGAGTCGGCCGAGTCGTCCCGAGCGATCGGCTGGTCCTGGCGATCGTCGCCGGCCCGAGCACCCTGGCCGTCGTCGCCGTTCTGGCCGTTCTGCTCGGCGAGCGTCCGCCAGGCAGCCTCGGCGGCCCGCTGCTCGGCCTCCTTCTTGCTGCGCCCCTCGGCGCCGCCGTACCGGATGCCGGCCACCACCACCCAGGCGGTGAACGTCTTGAGGTGATCCGGGCCGGTGCCCTCGATCCGGTACTCCGGGACGCCGAGACCGAGCGCCGCGGTCAGCTCCTGGAGGCTGGTCTTCCAGTCGAGTGCGGCCCCACGACCGGCCGACTCGGCCATCAGCGGGTCGAAGAGGCGGTGGATGACGATCCCCGTGGTGTCCAGGCCGTACTGGAGGTAGATCGCGCCGAGCAGCGCCTCCAGCGTGTCGGCGAGGATGCTCGCCTTGTCCCGGCCACCGGTCGTCTCCTCACCCTTGCCGAGCAGCAGGTACGCGCCGAGCCCGTCCGGGCCCAGACCGCGGGCCACGTCGGCGAGCGCCCGCATGTTGACCACGCTGGCCCGCAACTTGGCCAACTGCCCCTCGGGCAGATCCGGGTGGTTGTGGAACAGCGCCGTGGTGATCACCACGCCGAGCACCGAGTCGCCGAGGAACTCCAGCCGCTCGTTGGTCGGCAGCCCACCGTTCTCGTACGCGTACGACCTGTGGGTCAACGCGCGCTGGAGCAGCTCGGGTTCCAGGCTCACTCCGAAGGCGGCTTCCAGGTGACCGACGGACGCCCGCCGCCGCTTGTCGTTGCTCATGTGCGTACCTCGGTGTCGGTGGAGCGGTCGGTGTGACCCGTCGCGGCGTCGCTGTCGAGCAACGCGGAGACCAGATCGGTGGCGCGCCGCCGCCACAGGTGGGCGGCGAGAGCTATGCCGGAGGCGACGTCGTCGGCGCGGGCGGACCCGTGACAGACGACCACCGTCCCCGCGACGCCCAGCAGGGCCGCCGCGCGGGGCGCGCCGCCCTGGGCAGGTGGGCCGCCGGCCATCGCGTACGCGCCCTCAATGGCCTTGAGCAGCACGTTACCGGTGAAGCCGTCGGTGACAACCACATCGGCGCGCGCGCCGAGGGCCACGTCGTACCCCTCGACCAGGCCGACGTAGCGCGCCCCGCCGGGCAGCGGTTCGACGGCGAGCAGGGGGTCGGTGGCGCGGCGGACCCGGTCGCCCTTGCCGGCCTCGGTGCCGACCGAGAGCAGCCCGACCCGGGGCGCGGCGATCGAGTGGGCCACCGCCGCGTACGCGGCGCCGAGCACTGCGTGGCGGGCGAGGGTGGCCGGGCGGGGTTCCAGGGAGCCGCCGACGTCGAGCAACACGACAGGCCCCGCCACGGCGGGCAGGGTGGCGGCCAGCGCGGGTTGACGGATCTCCGGCGAGCGGCCGAGGCCGAGTACGGCAGCGGTGACTGTGGCGCCGGTGGCGCCGGCGGAGACAAGCGCGTCGGCGGTTCCGTCCCGGACGGCGGTGACAGCGGCCCGGACGGTGCTCTCGGAGCGGGCGGCGCTGGGATGGTCGGCCATGCCGACGACATCGCGAACAGGCCGCACCGTGATCCGGGCGCGTTGCGCCGGATCGAGGGCAGCAATCAGCTCGTCGGCGACCTCGGTCGGACCGACGAGAAGCAGATGCAGGTCAGGGTCGGCGCGCATGGCCCGCAGAGCGCCGTCAACCACGACGGCGGGAGCGTCGTCCCCGCCGAGGAGGTCAACGGCGATCCGCGCGGCGCCCGGCTCCACCGGAACGCCGGCCGGATTGGGCCGGCCGGCGTCGGAGGGAGCCGGAGCACCGGGCGAATGCCAGGATGCGCGCGCCGCCCGACCTGGGGTCGGGGGCGTCACTCGGCGTCCAGGTCAGACCTCGAGAACCTGGCGGCCGTTGTAGGTGCCGCAGACGGAGCAGGCGGCGTGCGGCAGCTTCGGGGACTTGCACTGCGGGCACGCAACGGTCGCGACCACTGTCGCCTTCCAGTTCGCCCGGCGGGACCGGGTGTTGCTGCGCGACATCTTGCGCTTCGGGACGGCCACGGTTCTTACTCCTCTGTAACGGTCAGTTGCGACAGGCCCGCCCAACGCGGGTCGATCTGCTGGTGACTGTGGTCGGCCGGCAGATCGTCCCAGTGCGCCCCGCATTCGGGGCACAGTCCTGGGCAGTCCTCCCGGCAGAGCGGGTTGGTCGGCAGCGTGAGCACCAACGCGTCCCGCAGCGCCGGCTCCAGGTCGATCAGATCGCCCTGCATCCGGCCCACCTCGTCCTCGTCGGTCGTGGCGTCCGTGGTGCTGTCCTCGTACGCGTACAGCTCCTGGATCGTCACGCCCATCGAGTCGTTGATCTCGCGCAGGCAACGGCCGCACTCGCCCCGGACGGGACCGGTGATGGTCCCGGAGACGAGCACGCCCTCGGACACCGACTGCAACCTCAGATCGAGGTCGAGGTCCGCGCCCTCCGGCACGCCGATCAACTCCACACCGAGGTCCGCCGGTGCCGGCACGACCCGCTGGACCTCACGCAACGCGCCAGGGCGACGCGGCAGGTCCCTCGTGTCGAGGACCAGCGGCGACCTGGGGTTGAGTGTCGATGGCGAGTGCTTGGGCATAGTTAGACTCCGGCCGGTGAGAGGCCGACAAAAAAGGTTACCTGGGCGACCGCCGGCCCGTCGAACCGGGGGCGACGCCCGCCTGAGAAGTCGGCTGGTGAGGTGCCGCTCAGAAGGGTAGCGGGCGTTCCGCCTCATCCCCAGCGAAGGTGCCGATCTCCCGCAGCGCGTGCATCTTGTCCCGGCCGCGCTCTATCGAGGCGAGCGCCCGGGTGAGGAACTGCTCGAAGTTGGCCAGCGCGGTGTCGACGTAGTCGTCGACCTCCTCACGCAGGCGCTGCGCCTCGGCGCGGGCCTCGCCGATGATCCGGGCACCCTCGTGCTCGGCCGACACGGTGATCTCGTTCACCGAGACCAGGCGGGCGTGTTCTGCCTCACCCTCGCTGATGATCCGGTCGGCCTCGCGCTTGCCGGCTTCCATGATCTTGTCGCGCTCCTCCAGGAGCGCGGCGGCGCGACGCAGGTCGGCGGGGAGATCGGCACGCATCTCATCGAGGGCAGCGATCATCTCACCCCGGTCGACCATGCAGTTGTTGCGCGACATCGGGACGGAGCGCGCCTGCTCCAGGATGGCGATCAGTTCGTCGATGCGATCGAGCGGGTCCACCGGCTACCTCACTCCTGTCGTTCGTCGGCCGACCTCCATGATGCGGGCTACGGCCGTTCCCCGCGCCACCAATCATGTCGTGCCGGCCCCACCGCCGCCCCACTCACCCCAACCCGGCGAGTCGCGACATAGTCACCCCCGGCTCCCACCCCGCCGATCTTGCACTTTCGGTCGCGTCAAACCATGCCGAAAGGGGCGATGCAGGCACCGTAAGTGCAAGATCGCGAGGGCGAGAGGGAGCCAGGTCCGCTCAGCGGCGAGGGCCCAGGCGGGCCTGGAGGGCTTCACGGACCGGGTCGGGGACGTGGGCGGAGATGTCGCCACCCCACTTGGCCACGTCCTTGACCAGGCTCGACGAGAGGAACGAGTAGAGCGGATTGGTAGGCATGAAGAGCGTCTCGACGCCGGCCAGACCGATGTTCATCTGGGCCATCTGCAACTCGTAGTCGAAGTCACTGACCGCCCGCAGGCCCTTGATCAGCACACTGGCCTGCTGGGCCCGGCAGAAGTCCACCAGCAGCCCTCGGAACGACTCGACACGCACGTTGCCGTACGACGAGGTCACCTCGCGGAGCATCTCGATGCGCTCCTCGACGGTGAACAGGCCACTCTTCGACTGATTCACCAGCACACCGACGATCACCTCATCGAAGAGCCGACTGGCCCGCCCGATGATGTCGAGGTGTCCGTTGGTGACCGGGTCGAACGAACCGGGGCACACCGCACGTCTCATGATCGGCGACCGTACCAAAGGGTGGTCTCGCCGTAACGACGACTGCGCTCGGGGGTGATCCCCTCCACCCAGTCGAACTCCCTGGTGCGGCGGGACCGCTCCACCACCACCAACGCGTCGGGCGCCAGCCAGCCGCGATCGACCAGCGCGGCCAACAGCGCGGTGATCTCCTCGTCCGGCACGGCGTACGGCGGGTCGGCGAAGACCACGTCGTACGGCTCACCGTCCGGTCCTGCGGCCAGCACCGTCGCCACCTTGCCGGTGACCAGGCGGGCCGCCGGACCGGCACGGAGGGCCGCCACGTTCTCCCGGATCACCCGGGCAGCCCGCGGGTCGGACTCGACCAGTAACACGTGCCGGGCCCCCCGGGAGAGCGCCTCCAGGCCGACCGCGCCGGAGCCGGCGTACAGGTCGGCGAAGCGGGCGCCGTCGAGATCGACCTCGGCCTGGACGGCACTGAACAGCGCCTCCCGGACCCGATCCGAGGTGGGTCGGGTGCCGGCGCCGGGCGGCGCGGCGATCCGCCGGCCACCGAGCGTCCCGGCCACGATCCGGGTCACCGTTTCCTCCTGCTCATGCCCGCGACGCTACGCGATGCCGGGCGGACCCGGTCAGCACGGCGCGGATCCGAGGAGTGGGCCCGCCGGCGACGACGCGGAGCACCTGAGCAGCACCGACGGCGCGGCATCCACCGTGGAGCCACAGCGGGCGGACCGTCCCCAGTGACCGGACCGACACCTTCGGTTTATCAAAGATCACGAATCGACTACATTGCCAGATGGCAATGATCTGAACTCCCCTCATTAACCACCCATCAGTACAGTCTCCCCCTGTCCCCGCTTTCGCTGCGGGAACACCACCGCGTCGCGCGACGCCCCGGTGAGCAGGTGACTCCCCGGTCACGATGTCTCCCGGCCTCCCGCCACGCGATCCGTACCCCCCTCACCAGGAGCAGGCGTGAACCCTCCCAAGTCTCCGTTCCGGCGCGTCGCGGCCATCGCCGCGGGCGCGTTGATCGGCATCGCCGGCGTCGGCGTCCTCGCGAGCCCCGCGAGTGCCCACCACCCCGAGCCCTCCGGCACCTACTGCCTGACCTCCGACGGCCAGGTCAAGGTGACCTGGACGGTCGGCAACAGCGAGAACATCGACGCGAAGATCACCAAGCTCGAGTCGACCGTCCCGGCGGCCTTCACCGGCGGCCTGGCACAGGACGCCACTCTCCCGGCTAAGGGCGAGGGTTTCCTCACCGGCACCCAGGCCCACAGCTTCGACCAGAAGCGACCGACGATCGAGCTGACCGTCGAGGCGCGGTGGGTGCGCTCCGACCGGATCGTGACCGAGGAGCGGACCGTGGCCGCCGAGCCGAAGGGCACCTGCGCGGCAGAGGCGACGCCCTCGCCGAGCAGCCCGACGCCGACCGCCACCCCGTCGGCTACCCCCACCCCGACCCCCACTGTCGCCTCTCCGTCGCCGAGCCAGCCTCCGACCCAGAGCCCGACCCCGACTGCCACCCCGGCTCCGGCGGAGCCGGTGGGCGCGGTCGAGTCGACCTGCGACAAGCTCACCTTCACTATCGAGAACCCCGCCGACGGTGAGACCGTCACGCTCACCCTGACCCCGAACAAGGGCGAGGTGAAGACGCTGGTCGTCAAGCCCGGCGAGACCGGTTCCGTCTCCTTCGACGCGTTCGAGGGTCTGGTCGTCACGCCGGCCGCCGAGGGCCTCGACGACACCGCGCCGATCGCCTGGGAGCAGCCGGCCGAGTGCGCCCCGGGTCAGGGTGGCGGCAAGGACGAGCCGGCTCTGCCGCTGACCGGTGCTGCCACCGGCGGCATCATCGCCGGCGCCGTGGTGCTGCTGGCCGCCGGTGCCGCCCTGTTCGTGGTGGCCCGTCGTCGTCGGGTTCGCTTCACCGCCTGAACCAACCCGCTCTGACAGTTGAGGGCGTGTCGACCACCCGGTCGGCGCGCCCTCAACCATGTGATGGCCTGCGCGGTCAGCCCTTTTCCAGGTACTCCGCGCGATCCTCGTCCACCAGTGCGGCCACCGAGGCGGCCAGTGCCGGGCTGCGGGCCAGCTCCGGGTCGTCCTCGATCAGGGTGATCGCCTCGGCGCGGGCGTCGCGGATCAGGTCGGCGTCGCGTCGCAGGGACAGCAACCGCAGGTGCGAGCGGTGCCCGGACTGGGTGGCACCCAGCACGTCGCCCTCGCGGCGTTGCTCCAGGTCGAGTTCGGCGAGCTTGAACCCGTCGCTAGTGGACGCCACCGCGTCCAACCGTTCCCGCGCCGAAGAACCCTCGGCCGCCTCGCTGACCAGCAGGCAGAGCCCGGCGGCGGCACCCCGGCCGACCCGGCCGCGCAACTGGTGCAGCTGGGAGACGCCGAACCGGTCGGCGTCCAGCACGATCATCACTGTGGCGTTCGGTACGTCCACGCCAACCTCGATCACTGTCGTCGCCACCAGCACGTCCAGGTCGCCAGCCGCGAAGGACCGCATCACCGCGTCCTTCTCGTCGGCCGGCAGGCGACCGTGCAGCACACCGATCCGCAGGCCGTGCAGCGGGCCCTCGGCCAGCAGCGGAGCCACCTCGGTCACCGCCAGCGGTGGCCGCCGGCCGTTGTCGTCCTCGGGTGGCGGTTCCTCGTCGCTGGTCGGCCCGTCACCGATTCGCGGGCACACCACGTACGCCTGGTGGCCGGCGGTCACCTCCTCGCGCAGCCGACGCCAGGCCCGGTCCAGGTAGGCCGGCTTCTCGGCGGCCGGCACCACGTGCGAGGTGATCGGCGATCGCCCCCGGGGCAGCTGGGAGAGCGTGGAGACCTCCAGGTCGCCGTAGACGGTCATCGCCACGGTGCGCGGGATCGGGGTGGCCGTCATCACCAGCACGTGCGGCGGTTGGTCGGCCTTGGCCCGCAGGGCGTCGCGCTGCTCCACGCCGAAGCGGTGCTGCTCGTCGACCACCACCAGGCCGAGGTCGGCGAAGTCGACCCCCTCGTACAGCAGGGCGTGGGTGCCGAGCACGATGCCGGCGGCGCCGCTGGCCACCTCGCCGAGCGCCCGGCGGCGGGCCGCCGCGCCCAGCGACCCGGTGACCAGCTCGACCCTGGTGGCGTGCTCGGCGGAGCCCAGCTCACCGGCCCGCCCGAGCGGCCCGAGCAGGTCGAGCATGCCCCGGTGGTGCTGGGCGGCCAGCACCTCGGTGGGCGCCAGCAGCGCGGCCTGCCCGCCCGCGTCGACCACCTGGAGCATCGCCCGTAGCGCCACCACCGTCTTGCCCGAGCCCACCTCGCCCTGCAACAGACGGTGCATGGGGTGCGGGGTGGCCAGGTCCGCCGCGATCTCCACACCGACCTCCCGCTGACCGGCCGTCAGCTCGTACGGGAGTCGGGCGTCGAAGGCTTCCAACAGCCCACCAGGGTGCGCCGGGCGGGGCCGGGCCGGCCAGTCGGCCGCCCGGTGCTTGCGCTGCACCAGGGTCACCTGGACGGCGAAGGCCTCGTCCCACTTGAGGCGCCGCCGCGCATGGTGCAGCGCCTCCTTGCTGGACGGCCGGTGGATCTCGGTCAGCGCGGCGCCCAGCCCGACCAGCTTGCGGCTGGCCCGCACGGCGCTCGGCAGTGGATCGTCCGGCGGGGTGAACGTGTCGAGTACGACGCGCACGCATCGCGCGATCACCCAGGTCGGCACGGCTGCGGCTGCCGGGTAGACCGGGATCAGCGCCCCCGCGAACTCCTCGATGTCGTCGCTGACCGCCGCCTCGCCGTCGCCACCCTCGCCGAGCAGGACGTACTCCGGGCCGTTGAGCTGCCGTTTGCCCCGGAACTCGGTGACCTTGCCGGCGAACAGACCCCACCGGCCCGGGCGCAGCTCGCGCTCGCGCCACGCCTGGTTGCCGAAGAAGGTCAACGTCAGCACCCCGCCGGAGCCGTCGCCGACTGTCACCTCCAGCAGATTGCCCCGCCGCTGACGCATCGGGCGCACCGCTGTGCGCTGCACCTGGGCCAACACGGTGACCTGCTCACCGACGTCCAGTGAGCGGATGTCGGTGTGCTCACCACGCTCGTCGTAGCGACGCGGAAAGTGGTAGACCAGGTCACCCGCGGTGTGCAGGTCGAGGTGCGAGGCCAGCGCCTTGGCTGTCTTGTCCCCGACCAGCTTCTTCAGCGGAGTGTCCACAGTGGCTGGTTCGCTCATTCGATCCCTACCAGGAGCGGATAAAACGGCTGGCCGCCCGGGTACGCGTGCACCTCGACGAACGGCCAGCGCCGTGCGACGTGCGCGCGGACGGCGTCGGTGAGCCCGGCCGGGGCGTCCACCCCGGCCAGCAGGGTGACCATCTCGCCACCACCGCCGAGCATCCGGTCGACCACCGCGGCGCAGGTGTCGGTGAGGTCGGTGCCGATCAGGTGCACCTCCCCCTCCACCAGCGCCAGCACGTCACCGGGACGGCACGGGCCGGCCACTGTCAGCGCCTCCCGGCTGGCATGGCAGACCTCGGCGTAGCGGCAGGCGCCGGCCGCCTCGGCCATCGCGATGACGTCGTCCTCGAAACGGCGGTCACCGTCGCGGACCGCGAGGGCTGCGAGGGCCTGCACCGGTGAGCGGGTCGGCACCACGCTCACCTTGATGCCGTACCGATGGGCCTCGCGGGCGGCCGCGCTCGCCACCGCCTCGGTGTTGGCATCGTTGGGCAGCACCACCACCCGGGCCGCGCCGGTGCTGCGCACGGCGTCCAGCAACTCACCGGTGGAGGGGTTGCCCGGCACGACTGTGGCGCCCTCCGCGGTGAACAGGTCGGCGATGCCGCCGCCGGTGGCCACCACCACAGCGGCCCGGCCGGCCACCACCGGGCCGGAGGGCGACTCCGACTGGTCGGCGAACCGGGTGACCGAGATGCGGTAGGGGCGGCCGGCGGCAACACCGGCCTCGACCGCCGCGCCCACGTCGTTGACGTGCACGTGCACGTTCCAGGTGCCTTCCGGCTCACGCCCGTCGCCGACGACGAGAAGCGAATCTCCCAGGGCGTCGAGCGCCCGCCGCAAATCGGCGACCGCCTCGGCCGGCGCGTCGAGCAGGAACTGCACCTCGTACGCGTATTCGTCGGAACCGGTCTCGCGGGCGACGGTGGCCGCCGGACGGGCGACGGAGCGCGGCGTCGGCGCGGCCCGGGCCGTGCGCTCCCCCGTCAGCACCTCGACCAGGGCGTCGAGCAGCACGCAGAGCCCTCGGCCACCGGCGTCGACCACGCCGGCGCGGGCCAGCGCCGGTAGCTGTTCCGGCGTGCGGGCGAGCGCCTCGGCCGCCGCCCGGGCCGCGGCGCCGGCCACCGTCGGCAGGTCGTCGCTGTCCGCGCCCTCGGCCGCGGCGGCGGCCGCCGCGACCACTGTGAGCACCGTGCCCTCGACCGGCCGGGAGACCGCCGTGTACGCGGCGGCGGTGCCGGAGCGCAACGCGGCGGCCAACTCCCTGCCACGCACCGCCGGCACCCCGGCGACCTGGTCGGCGAAACCACGCAGGATCTGCGAGAGGATGACCCCGGAATTGCCCCGCGCGCCGAGCAGCGCGCCCTGGGCCATCAGCCGCAGCGCGTGCCCGTGCGCTGTCGGCCCGCTGTCGGGGAGCGTGTCCAGATCCATGGCGAGGGCCTGCTGCGCCGAGGTGAGGGTGAGCACCAGGTTGGTGCCGGTGTCGCCGTCGGGCACCGGATAGACGTTGAGCTGGTCGATCTCGCCCTGGTGGCGCTTCAGTGCGGCCAGCCCGCTCGCGCACCAGCGGCGGACCGCGGCGGCGTCGAGGGTGTCCAGCACGGGCAGAAGCCTACTGGCGCGCACCGACACCCGTCGGACTCGTCCGGCGTGTCCTCGCCGGCCCGGGGCGGCGCTGGCCGCGGCGGGGACGAACGCCTCCGGTACCCTTGCCGCCGGGCCGGCCCACCGCTGGGCGGGCAGGTCCACGACCAGGCGGAAGCCGGGGCACGGGCGAGCGCCGGACCGGGCCGGTTGGCCGGGTCGGCGAGTCATCGGGTAACCTGACCAGGTTGCCCGGGCAGCACCTGCCGGCGACCTCATGAACGTATCAATCCCAGGAGTATCCCGTGGCTAGCGTGTGCGACGTCTGTGGCAAGGGACCGGGCTTCGGCCACAACGTGTCCCACTCGCACCGGCGGACCAACCGCCGCTGGAACCCGAACATCCAGTCGGTGCGTACCCCGGCCGGTGGCGGCAACACCAAGAAGTTGAAGGTCTGCACCTCGTGCATCAAGGCCGGCAAGGTCACCCGCGCCTGACGCGGTAGCACCCAACCTTTTCGTTCGGCTCAGCCGGCGGACCCTCGGGGTCCGCCGGCTCTGTCGTGTTCCCGGGGCAGACGCCGCACACCGGCCGCCGGGGCCGGTACGCAGGTCAGAGGGTGCGGCCGAAGGAGACGCAGCCCTCCGCGTCCTTGTAGAAGCCGAAGTTCGGGATCCGCTCGTACCCGGCGGAGCCGTACATGGCGATCGCCTCGGGCTGCTTGTCACCGCATTCCAGGACCACTCGCTTGCGCCAGTGCTCGCGCGCGGAGCGCTCGACGGCCGCCAGCACCGCACGGGCCACCCCCCGCCCCCGTGCCGCCGGGGCCGTGTACATCCGCTTCAGCTCCGCGCTGTCCGCGCCGTGGCTGCGCCAGCCACCACAGCCGACCGGCTCGCCGGCCAGGTAGGCCACCAGGAACGCGCCATTGGGCGGCTCGAACTCGGCCGCGTCCACCGGGGTGTCGTCGCCGGTGCCGCCGTAACGGGCACCGAGGTCGGCCAGTGCGGCGTGGATCAGGTGCTGCGCCACCGGCGCGTCGAACCGCACCGCCCGGATCTCGATCTCACTCACGGTGTCCAGGGTACGACCGCGGGCGGGCCTCACCGGAAGTGGTCCCACCCGGCCGGACCGTCGTAGGCGGCGCCGTCGACGGTCACGCCGGCACCGTCGGTGACCAGACCGATCGGCCGCCAGTCCGGCGGCAGCACCACCGCCGGGGGGAAGGTCGCGGCCAGCGCGTGATCGTCGCCACCAGCGAGGATCCAGGTGTACGGGTCGACGCCGAGTGCCTGCGCCGCGTCGGCCATCTGCCGGGGCACCTCGAACCCGTCGCGGCGCACGTCGATCGCCACCCCGCTGGCCGCCGAGACGTGCCCGAGGTCGGCGAGGAGCCCGTCCGACACGTCGATCATGGAGGTGGCGCCGAGTTGGGCAGCCTGCGGGCCGGCCTGGTAGGGCACCTGCGGCCGGCGGTACGCCTCGACCAGCAGCCGAGGGGTACGGAAGCCCCGGGTCAGCACGGTCAGCCCGGCTGCCGCGAACCCGGTGCGCCCGGCCAGAGCGAGCACGTCCCCCGGTCGGGCGCCCGAGCGCAGCACCGGCGGACGGCCCGCCAGGTCGCCCAGCGCGGTGACGGCGACGGTCAGGGTGGGACTGGCCGACATGTCCCCGCCGACGACGCTCGCACCTACCGTCGCCGCCTCCGCGGAGAGCCCATCGGCCAACTCCTCCGCCCAGGCGGTGTCCAGGTCCACCGGCATGCAGAGCGCGACCAGCAGGGCCGTCGGCGTGGCACCCATCGCCGCGATGTCCGCCAGGTTGGCCGCTGCCGCCCGGTGCCCGACGTCGCGGGCCGAGGACCAGTCCCGCCGGAAGTGCCGCCCGTCGACCAGCACGTCGGTGGAGGCCGCCACCCGACCGTCCGGCGCGGCCACCACCGCCGCGTCGTCGCCCGGACCGAGCAGTGTCGTCGGCCCGTACGACAGCCGGGCGGTGATCCTCCCGATCAGCCCGAACTCCCCGATCCCGGACACGCCGACGCCACCGCGGGCGTTCCGCCCGTGCTGCCCGGCTCCGCCGTGCTCGCTCACCGCTGCTCCTTGACCACCGATAGGGATCGGACCTGGTCCGTAAGGTACTTTCACCCTTCGGGCCGCTCCCGGGCGGCGACGGACGGAGGTCGAGTCGTGGTACAGGCGTACATCCTCATCCAGACCGAGGTCGGCCGCGCACGTGACGTGGCGGGTCTCATCGCGGACATCCCCGGCGTGGTGCGCGTCGACGCCGTCACCGGGCCGTACGACGTGGTCGTCCTCACCGAGGCGAACACCGTCGACGAGCTCGGCAAACTCATCGTCAGCAAGGTGCAGATGGTGCCCGGCATCACTCGCACCCTCACGTGTTCGGTGGTGCGGCTGTAAGTGGACGAGATGACGACCTCCTCCTCGGCTCTGGACGACGACAGGGCGCGCGACGCGGCCGACGGGACGTCCGAGCCGGCTGACGGTAACCGCGAGTCGGCCGATCCGGCCGCCGCCGCGCCGGCCGGCCGCGATCGGACCATGCGTGGCGCGGCCCTGCTGGCCACGTTGATCGCGCTGCCGATCACGCTGCTGGTGGCAGTGCTGGCCTTCAGCAAGCTCAGCCCGGACACGCCGGCCGCCGCGCCGACCCCCTCCGCGACCACCGCTCGGGTGCAGTCCACCACCCCGGTGGAGATGGCCGCCCCGGCGCTGGCCGCCCGCCCGGCCACTGTCTGCCGGGCCCTGCTCTCCCAGCTCCCGGCGAGCATCCGCGACCTGGCCCAGCGACCGGTCACCGCCGGCCCGGAGCAGAACGCCGCCTACGGCGACCCCGCGCTGACAGTGGCCTGCGGCGGCACCGAGCCGGCCTTCCCCAGCACCGACGAGGTCTGGACCGTCAACCGGGTCTGCTGGCACCTGGCCGAGCAGGCCGACGCGGCGGTCCTCTCCACTGTCGACCGGGAGACGCTGATCACCGTGCGCGTGCCGCGCTCGTACGAGCAGCCGTTGCAGTGGTTGCCGACGATCTCCAGCACGATCGTGGCGAGCGTGCCCTCCGGCGGCGCGATCCCGTCCGGTTGCCAGCGCTGAACCCGAACCGACTCCGCCCGCGTCGGCTGACCGGCGCGGGCGGGGTTCGGACGGCTCAGTGCAGGCCGACGCCGCGCCGCTGGGCGGTACGGATCAGCCGGTTGACCAGCTTCGGGTACTCCAGGCCGGAGGCCGCCCACATCCGCGGGAACATCGACGTCGGGGTGAAGCCGGGCATCGTGTTGATCTCGTTGAGGTAGACGTCCAGCTCGGGAGTGACGAAGAAGTCGGCCCGGGCCAGACCGGCGCAGTCCAGCGCGGTGAACGCTCGGACCGCGTACTCCTGCACCTGGCGGGTCACCTTCTCCGGCAGGTTGGCCGGGATGTCGTACTCGCAGGAGTCGTCGAGGTACTTCGCCTCGAAGTCGTAGAAGTCGTGGTCCGCGACGACCCGCACCTCGGCCAGCACCGACGCCTCGGGCGTGCCGCCGGCCTCGCCCTCCAGCACACCGCACTCGATCTCGCGGCCGACGATCGCGGCCTCGATGATGACCTTCGGGTCGAACTGCCGGGCGGCGGCGACCGCCGCGTCCAGCTCGGCCCAGTCGGTGACCTTGCTGACGCCGAATGACGACCCGGCCCGGGACGGCTTGACGAAGACCGGCAGGCCGAGCCGCTCCTTGTCCTGCTCGCCGAGCGTCATGCCGTTGCGCAGCACTGCGTACGTGCCGACCGGGATGCCCTCGACGGCACAGAGCTTCTTGGTGAACTCCTTGTCCATGGCGGCCGCGGAGGCGAACACGTTCGCCCCGACGTAGGGAATGCCGGCCATCTCCAGCATTCCCTGGATGGTGCCGTCCTCACCGTAGGTGCCGTGCAGCACCGGGAAGACCACGTCCACGTCGGCCAGCGCCCGGGGGCCCTCGGTCGGGTCGAGCACCATCAGTCCGTTGCCGGTGGGGTCGGCGCGCAGCACGATGTCGTCACCCGAGTCGGCGGTGATCTCCGGCAGCTGACGGGCGTTGATCGCGAGCTGGGCGGGGTCTCCGTTGGTCAGCACCCACTGGCCGGCCCGGGTGATGCCCACCGGGACCACCTCGAACTCGTCCGGGTCGAGTGCGCCGAACACGCTGCCGGCGCTGACGCAGGAGATGCCGTGCTCCGGGCTGCGGCCGCCGAAGACGATCGCCACGCGGGTCTTGCCTGGGGTGGTCACTCCGGTCACCTCTTCGTACGCGACTGCGGCTGGTCGTGCTCGCCGGTGGCGCTCACCCGGTTGACCTTACTGTGCGTGGCCGCGGGGCGAGGCGATACCCGGCGAGCCACGGCACGACACGGCAAACAGTCAGGAAAGGATATACGGTGTGTAATCGGACGGTAGCGGTGCCACGGACCGCTGACCTGGGGCTGTTCAGTCCCGGGAGTGCCGGCGGCCGACGGCGATCACCTTCACCCGCTGCCGGCCGGCTCGCACCATGCCCAGCGCCATGAAAGCTCCGGCGATGCGGTCGGCGGCCTCCCGGCTGCTGGCGCCGACGACCTGCCGGCGCCGCTCCGGCGCGACCCGCTCGTTGCGGTTGACGCCCTCGACGGGGCGCACATCGGTGAGCACCACGAGGAAGCGGGTCATCGCACTCCGCCCGAGGGTACGGCGGGGGGCTCCGGGCGGGTTCGCACGTCGTCTCCTTCCGGCAGGCCGGGGTGGAGGGGCGGCACGCGACGATCGGGTACGGGGGAGAAACCCGATCGCCGCGCGCCCCATCCCCTCCGGTCGCTCACCACCACCGTCGCCACGACAACCGGCGGTGAGGACGCGATAACAGATTGACACGTGTATAGGCGTGAATGCAACTCCCATCGACGTTCTCTCATGCAGACGTTCCCGCAAATGTATGCGACCATCGATGCATGGCTCCGAAGACCGCCCGCGCCCGCCGGCTCGGCATCGCCCTGCGCCACCACCGGGAAGCCGCCGGGCTGACGCTGGAGACCGCGGCGGATGAGATCAACAGCACCCGCAGCACCCTCTCCCGCTACGAGAACGCCCAGACCCTGATCAGCCCGGCCACCGTGCGCGCCCTACTCACGTCGTACGGGGTGAGTGCCGAGGAGGTGGCCGCGGCGGTGCAGCTCGCCAAGGACGCCCGCAAGCCCGGCTGGTGGGTGTCGTACTCCTACCTGCTGGATCCGCGCACCATCGACTTCATCGCGCTGGAGGCCGAGGCGACAGCCATCGCCAACTTCGAGCCCTCGGTGGTGCCCGGCCTGTTGCAGACCGCCGACTACATCCGTGGCGTGATGCGCGGCGGGCCGCACACCCTTGGCGACGACCTGGTGGAGCAGCGGGTCAAGATCCGGCTCGACCGACAACAGCGGCTCACCGCCGACCAACCGCCCATCCTCGACGCGATCATCGACGAGGGCGCGCTGCTACGGCCGGTCGGTGACCAGTCGGTGATGAACGGGCAACTACGGCACCTGGTCAAGATGGCCGAGCTGCCGAACATCAGCGTCCAGGTGATCCCGCTCTCCGCCGGCTACCACCGGGGCACCCGGGGTTCCCTGTACATCCTCGAGTTCGCCGACCCGGAGGACCCGATCATCGCGTCGGTGGAGACCGTTGCGGGTCAGATGATCCTCGACCGCGCCGGCGAGACGCGTA
>NZ_JBEZGK010000027.1:74927-89823 GCF_040649935.1 Micromonospora sp. NPDC048842
TGCACATCCTCGAGTTCGCCGACCCGGAGGACCCGATCATCGCGTCGGTGGAGACCGTTGCGGGTCAGATGATCCTCGACCGCGCCGGCGAGACGCGTACCTGCACCAAGATCATGGAGCATCTCCGAAGCGTGGCGCTCAGCCCGGCGGACAGCCGCGAGATGCTCCTGTCAGTCCTGAAGGGACGGTAGGACCGATGACCCCGATGATCACAGCGGCCTTGGCCGCGGCGCGCTGGCGCAAGAGCAGCCGCAGCGGCGACGAAGGCGCCTGCGTGGAGGTGGCCGCGATCCCGCGGCTCGTTGCCGTGCGCGACTCCAAGGACCCGGCCGGCCCGGCTCTGCTGTTCCCAACGGCGGCCTGGGCCGCCTTCGCCCAGGCGCCACCGCAGCGCTGACCACAGGTGCCGAGCCGGTGCGGGCCGAGGCCCGCGCCGGCTCAGGCAACCAGCGGGCGGGGCTCCGGAACGGCGCGTAGCGCCTCCAGCGCGGCGATCGCGACGCCTCGGGCGCCGGCCATGTCCCGATCCGGTACCAGGGCGAAGGTGGCCACCGCCGCCTGCTCCTCGCGGAGCACAGTGTGCTCCCGGACCGTCGCCAGGAACCAGTCGCGGAACTCCGGCGCCGCCTCCACCACTCCGCCGCCGACGAAGTACGCGTGCGGGTCGGTGAAGTTCGCGGCGACGGTGAACAGCCGCCCCAACGCCATCGCCTGCTGGGTGAACAGGTCCCGCGCGAGGGCGTCCTCGCGCTCGCCGTACCCCCGGACCAGCTTGGCCGCCCGGGCCACCGGCTCGGCCGCGAGCGGGTGGCCCGGGTACCGGGTCAGCCAGTACGGCAGCAGGTTGCGTTCGATGCCGGTCAGCGAGGCGACGCTCTCGACGTCTCCGGTGAAGCCGCAGGCACAGGTGGGCTCCGGCTGACCCGGGCCGAGCAGCCCGCTCAGCGGAATGTGCACGTGGCCCAGCTCCCCCGCCATCCCGGCCGCACCGGCGATCACCCGACCGCTCTCGACCACACCGCCACCGAGGCCGGTGCCGACGATCGCGGACACCGACGAGCGGTTCATCGCGTCGGCGCCGAAGTGGACGTGGTGGGCGTAGAGCGCCGCCGCGTTGCCGTCGTTGTGGTAGATCACCGGCAGGCCGAGCCGTCGCTCCAGCGCCCCTCGCACGTCGAAGCCGCGCCAGGCCGGCTGGGAGAAGTTGGTGGAGCCCCGCGACGAGATGACGCCCTCGGCGCTGGCCGGGCCGGGAGTGTCCAGCCCGACCGCCTGGACCAGGTCACGCGGCACGCCGGTCTGCGCCAGTGCGCCGTCCAGCGCCACTGCCAACGCCTCGATCGCCGCTTCCGGCCCGGCCCGCACCTCGCTGGGGATCTCCAACAGCCCGTCCACCAGGAAGCGGCCGTCCACCGTCAGCACTGTGGCGTTGTTGCTGGTGCCGCCGTTGTCCAGCCCGACGACCACCGGCACCCCTGCGCTGCCCACCGAAACCGCCTCCCGCCGTCGTGAGTGTGAGCCGAGGCTAGTGCCAACCCCGCTCCCCCGCCATGCCCGGGCAGCCCCAGCCGGGCGTGCACCAACCGCTCCGCACTCCGCCACCGTCGATCAAGGAGTTGTGGTGGGGGATGGAACACCCGTTATGGCGCTTACCGGGCACCACAACTCCATGATCGACCCGGGTCAGGGGCGGCGGGCGCTTATCGCGGTAGCGTCCAGGTCTTCGTCGTGGTGCACCGTGGGCATCAGGCCGGCTTCCTCGAACGCGGCGCAGAGTGTGTCGACCTGGGTGGTGCCGGCTTCGACCACCAGGTGGCCGCCGGGGGTCAGCCACCCGGCCGCGTCGGCGCCGACCCGGCGCAACACGGAGAGCCCGTCCGGGCCGCCGTCGAGCGCCACCGGAGCCTCGTGCAGTCGCGCCTCCGGCGGCATCAGCGCGACAGCGTCGGTCGGCACGTACGGGGCGTTGGCGACCACCAGGTCCAGCCGGCCCCGCCACTGTCGGGGCAGCGGCGCGAAGAGGTCACCCTCGTACACCTCGGCGTCCAACCCGACGACGTTGCGGCGCGCACATGCCACGGCCCCCGGATCGATGTCGGCGGCAGCCAGCCAGCGCGGCGCGAGCCGGTGCGCCAGCGCGACGGTGGTGGCCCCGGAGCCGCAGCACAGGTCGACCACGGCCGGCGCCGCGCCGGTCAGGTCGGCCGCGACCTCGACCAGCAGGGCGGTCCGGGCCCGGGGCACGAAGACGCCCTCGTCGACGGCTATCCGCAGGCCGCAGAACTCCGCCCAGCCGAGCAGGTACTCCAACGGTTCGCCGGCCACCCGACGGTCGGTCAGGTCCGCCAACGCCGCAGGGCTGTGCGCGGCGGCCAGCAGCAGCTCGGCCTCGTCCTCGGCGTAGACGCAACCGGCGGCCCGCAACCGACCCACCAGGGCGGCCCGGTCGCTGGGGGAAGGAAGCGCCATGGGAGACGTCAGACCGGCCCCGCCACATCCAACGCGGCGGCGATGTCGGCCACCAGGTCCGCGGTGTCCTCCGCGCCGCAGGAGAGCCGGACGAAGCCGGGAGCGGTGTCGTCGCCCCACTGCGCCCGCCGGTCCGCAGTGGTGTGCAGGCCACCGAAGGAGGTCGCCGCCGCCACCAGCCGGGCGGCCTCGACGAATCGGCCCACCCGGTCGGCGTCGCCCAGGTCGAACGAGAGCACCCCCGGTATCCGGCGCATCTGCGCCGAGGCCACCCGGTACGCCGGGTCGTCCGGCCGCCCCGGCCACCGCAGGCCGGTCACGTCCGACCGGCCTGCGAGCAGGTCCACGACAGCGGCGGCGTTCGCGCTCTGCCGCGCCAGCCGCAGGTCGAGAGTGGCCAATGACCGGTGAGCCAGCCAGGCGTCGAACGCGCCCGGAACCGCCCCGGTGGTGGTACGCCAGGTCGTCACCGCGTCGATCAGCTCGGTGGACCGGCTGGCCAGGTAGCCCAGCAGCAGGTCGGAGTGGCCGGTGAGCGCCTTCGTTCCGGAGGCGACCACAAGGTCGGCACCGAGATCCAGCGGACGCTGTCCGAGCGGGGTGGCTGTGGTGTTGTCCACGGCGAGCAGCGCGCCGGCCGCGTGCGCCCGCTCGGCCAGGGCCGCCACGTCGACCACGTCGAGGCCCGGGTTGGCGGGCGTCTCCACCAGCACCAGCCGAACGCCCTCGAACGACGGGTACGGCCCGACGGTCGGCGCGAACAGCACCCGGACGCCGATCGCCTCCAGCACACCGGTGGCGAACGCCCGGACCGGGAAGTATCCGTCGGTGGGGAGCACCACCGTGTCCCCCGGCCGCAGCAGTGTGAGCAGCAGGCCGGTGATGGCCGCCTGACCGGTCGAGAAGACCCGGCAGTCACCGCCCTCCAGCTCGCCCACCGCCGCCTCCAGCAGCCGGCGGGTCGGGTTGTCGGGGCGGCCGTAGCCGTTCGGCGACGTGCCCTGACCCTCGAACGGGTCGAGGTGGTACGGCGCGGCGAAGACCGGCCCGGGTAGGAACGGGTCCCCCGGTGCGGGCTCGGGCAGGCCGGCACGGACGCAGCGGGTGCCGTCCCCCCACTCGCTCATCGGGTCCGTCACTCGTACGACTCCGGTTTGGCGGTGCGGCTCATCAGGGTCTCCACGGCGAGGCGCGGGTCCATCCCCTCGTGACAGATCCGCTCGACGTGCTCGGTGATCGGCATCTCCACGCCGTGCGCACGGGCCAGGTCGCGGATCGCCAGGCAGCTCTTCACGCCCTCGGCGGTCTGCCGGGTGGCGGTCTGGGCCTGCTCCAGCGTCTCGCCCCGGCCCAGATGCTCGCCGAAGGTGCGGTTGCGGGCCAGCGGGGACGAGCAGGACGCGACCAGGTCGCCCATGCCGGCGAGGCCGGCGAAGGTGATCGGGTCCGCGCCGAGCGCCACGCCAAGTCGGGCCGTCTCGGCCAGCCCACGGGTCATCAGCATGGCTCGGGTGTTGTCGCCGAAACCCATAGCGGTGGCGATGCCGTACGACAGGGCGATCACGTTCTTGACCGCCCCGCCCAGCTCACAGCCGATCACGTCGTCGTTCGTGTAGGGGCGCAGGTACGGCGTCCGGATCGACGACTGGACGAGCGTGGCGCGGGCGCTGTTCGTCCCGGCGACCACTGTCGCGGCGGGCTGCTCGGCGGCGATCTCCGGGGCCAGGTTCGGGCCGGACACGACTACCACCCGGTCCGCGGCGACCCCGGCGGTCTCCACGATGACCTCGCTCATCCGCTTGGTGGTGCCCAGCTCGATGCCCTTCATCAGCGACACCAGGGTGCTATCCGGGTGCAGGTGCCCGGCCCACTCGGCGAGGTTGCCGCGCAGGGTCTGCGACGGCACGGCCAGCACCACCACCTCGGCACCGGTGATCGCCTCGGCGGCGTCGGCGGTGGCGGTGACGCGGGCCGGGAGCAGCAGGTCGGGCAGGTACTCCGGATTGCGGCGCTCGGTCCGGATGCTCTCGGCGACCGGCGCCCGGCGGGCCCACACCGTCACGTCCCGCCCCGCGTCCGCGAGGATCTTGGCGAACGCGGTACCCCAGGAACCGGCACCGAGCACTGCGACGTGACCGCTCATGCCACCGCTCCGCTTCGCTTCGCGACGGCCTGAGCGACACGGCAACTGAGCCAGATGATTCGCTCGCTTCGCTCGCTCATGCCGCTTCGTCCCGCTGCTCGCGGCCGACGGAGGACCGGGCCGGTCGCTCCCACAGTGGCGGCGGGGTACCGCCACGGATCTCGGCGAGCATGTCCCGCAGCCGCAACATGATGGTGTCCGTCATCTCCTCGAGGGTGTCCCGGGTCGGCTGGGCGTCCGCCCACCGGCTCAGGTCGATCGGCTCCCCGGCGGTAACGGTCACCGGGATCCGGGGGCGCAGGCTGACACGGGTCGTCCGCGGGTCGAAGATCCGTTCCGGCCCCCACATCACCACCGGTACGACCGGGGCGCCGGTGGCCAGGGCCAGCCGGGCCGCACCGGTCTTGGCCTTCATCGGCCAGAGCTCCGGCTGTCGCGTGGTGGTGCCCTCAGGGTAGATCACGACCGCGCCGCCCTCGTCGAGCGCGGCGACCAGTGCGTCCAGCGAGCGGACCGCGTCCACGCTGCCCCGTTCGACCGGGATCTGCCGGCACCGGTGCAGGATCCAGCCGACCACCGGCACCCGGAACACGCTGGCCTTGCCCAGGTACTGCGGCCAGCGCCCGGAGTCGTAGATGAAGTGCGCCGACACCAGCGGGTCGGCGTGGGAGATGTGGTTCGCCACGATGATCATGCCGCTGTCGCCGTGGAGATGTTCCTGACCACGCCAGGTACGCCGGGTCCAGACGGTCATCACCGGCTTCACCAGCCACACGGCGAACCGTTGCCAGAACCCCAGCCTCCGCCGTGCCACTGTGCCTCCTCTTCGCGCCCCGACCCCGCCGCGAAATCCCGCCCGCGACGCCCGCAGCGGAAATCATGCCTGCTCGCCCCCGGTACGGCCAGCGAGGGGCCCGGCGTCCGGCTGGCAGGATTGCGGACGTGACTCAGCCGAGGTGGGCCGTGGTGGTGCCGGTGAAGCGGCTGGCCGTGGCGAAGAGCCGGCTGCGGGGCGCGCTGACCGGCGTACCGCACGAGGAGTTGGCGCTGGCCCTGGCGGCCGACACGCTCCGCGCGGTGCTGGCCTGCCCGGCGGTCGCCGAGGCCCTGGTGGTGACCGACGACGCCCGGGTGGCGGCGGCGGCGCGGGACGCCGGCGCGCGAGTGCTGCCGGACGAGCCGGACGCCGGCCTGAACGCCGCGTTCCGGCACGGGGCGGCCACTGCCGCCGCCGGGTGGGTGGCCGGGATCACCGCGGATGTGCCGGCGCTGCGCCCGGCCGAGTTGGCCGGTGCGCTGCTCGCGGCACAGAACGGTCGACAGGGGGTACGCCGGTTCCTGCCGGACGCCCCCGGCGGGGGCACTGTGCTGCTCACCGCCGGCCCGGGTGTGCCGCTGGATCCGCGTTTCGGCGTGGGCTCGGCGGTCGCGCACGCGGCGAGCGGGGCGCTGCCACTCGACGGCGACTGGCCCAGCCTGCGCCGGGACGTGGACACCGCCGCGGACCTGGCCGCCGCCGCCCGGCTCGGGCTGGGGCCGCGCACTGCCGCACTGGTGGCCGTCGGTCGCCCCGCCCGCGCCGCAGGCTGAGCCGCCCGGTGGGCTGAGCCCGCGCCACCGGGTGAACCGCCGGGTGTACGGTGCCAGCATGCAGGGCACTGTGGCCAGCTACGACGCGGCGACGCGCAGCGGCGTCCTGCTGCTCGACGACGGCACCGAGATGCGCTTCCCCGCCCGGGCCTTCGACGCCTCCGGGCTGCGGCTTCTCCGGCTCGGGCAGCGGGTCCGCATCGACACCGATCCCGACGGCGAGGTTGTCCGGGTGACATTGCCGACGATGATCTGACCCGGCGAGCCCAAGTTCATTTTGCGTTAACCGTAATCGGGTGATTATGAGCGGGTGAGCACCCCTCGCGAGCAACCCGCCCAGCCGCCCGCCACCGACCTCCGCAACGGCTCCCGTACGCGCGGCACCGATGGGCGCTTCCGCCCGTCCCGCGCCGAACGTGCCGGTGCCGCCCGCGCCGACACGCTCGCCGACGATCCCGGTGCCGCCTCCTCCGGGCTGGACGAGGTCATCGACCCCGCCCCGACCATCGAGGCGGACGGCCCGACCGCCGGTGGCGTCCACCAGGTCCTGCCGGACGACCTGCCGACCGGTGCCGCACCTGAGGACGACGACGAGCCCCCGGCGGCCCCGCCGCTGCCCGAGGACCGGTTCCTCAACCGGGAGCTGTCCTGGCTCGACTTCAACGCCCGGGTGCTCACCCTGGCCGAGGATCAGGGCACCCCGCTGCTGGAGCGGGCCAAGTTCCTGGCCATCTTCGCCAGCAATCTCGACGAGTTCTACATGGTGCGCATCGCCGGGCTGAAGCGGCGGCTCTCCGCCGGCCTGCCGGTGCGCGGCGGCGACCGGCTGCCCCTGCGTACGCAGTTGGAGCTGATCGCCGAGCGGACCGCCGCGCTGGGCGCTCGGCACGCCGCCTGCTTCGTCGACGACGTGCTGCCCAAGCTGGCCGACGAGGGCATCCGCATCCTGCGCTGGGGCGAGCTGGGCGACGGCGAACGGGAGCGGCTGCGCACCTACTTCCGGGAGCACATCTTCCCGGTGCTGACCCCGCTCGCTGTGGACCCGGCGCACCCGTTCCCGTACATCTCGGGGCGGTCGCTGAACCTGGCGGTGGCGGTTCGTGACCCGGACGGCGGTTCGGAGCTTTTCGCCCGGGTGAAGGTGCCCAACAACGTCCCCCGCTTCGTCCGGGTGGACCGGGACCAGCCGGGCGTCCGGATGTTGCCGGTGGAGGACCTGATCTCGGTGCACCTGGGGCAGCTGTTCAGCGGCATGCAGGTGGTCGAGTGCCACCTGTTCCGGGTCACCCGCAACGCCGAGGTGGAGGTCGACGAGGACCGCGACGAGGATCTGCTCCAGGCCCTGGAACGGGAGTTGGCCCGACGGCGGTTCGGTCCCCCGGTCCGCCTGGAGGTCGCCGCGTCCATCTCCGAGCACATGTTGGAGTTGCTCGTCCGCGAGCTGGACATGGACGACCAGGACGTGCTGCGGGTGCCCGGCCTGCTCGACCTGTCCGCGCTGTGGCAGGTCTACGGCGAGGCGGACCGGCCGGACCTGAAGGACCCGCCGTTCGTGCCGGCGACCCATCCTCGGCTCGCCGAGGGCGAGGTGCCGCGCAGCGTCTTCTCCACACTGCGCGACGGGGACATCCTCGTGCACCACCCGTACCACTCGTTCGCCACCAGCGTGCAGCGCTTCATCGAGCAGGCCGCCGCCGACCCGAACGTGCTGGCCATCAAGCAGACCCTCTACCGGACCAGCGGCGACTCACCGATCGTCGACGCCCTCGTCGACGCGGCCGCCGCCGGCAAGCAGGTGGTGGTGCTGGTGGAGGTGAAGGCCCGCTTCGACGAGGTGGCAAACATCGGCTGGGCCCGCACGCTGGAACGCGCCGGCTGCCACGTCGTGTACGGCCTGGTCGGCTTGAAGACGCACTGCAAGACCGCGCTGGTGGTCCGACAGGAGGGCAACCAGATCCGTCGCTACTGCCACATCGGCACCGGCAACTACCACCCGAAGACGGCCCGACTGTACGAGGACTTCGGCATGCTCACCGCCGACCCGGAGATCGGCGCCGACCTCACCGACCTGTTCAACGTGCTCACCGGCTACAGCCGGCAGACCGCGTACCGGCGGTTGTTGGTCGCCCCGCAGGGCATCCGCAGCGGCCTCATCGAACGGATCGAGCGGGAGATTTCACACGTCCGCCTGGGCATGCCCGGCCTGGTCCAGTTCAAGGTCAACTCCCTGGTCGACGAGGGGGTGACCGACGCGCTGTACCGCGCCTCCCAGGCCGGCGTCCACGTCGACCTGCTCATCCGGGGCATGTGCACGCTGCGCCCGGGAGTGCCGGGGCTGTCGGAGAACATCAGGGTCCGCTCGATTCTCGGCCGGTTCCTGGAGCACTCCCGGGTCTTCCGGTTCGGCAACAACGGTGAGGCCGAGTTCTGGATGGGCTCGGCCGACCTCATGCACCGCAACCTGGACCGTCGGGTGGAGGCGCTGGTGCAGGTGAGCGACCCGATCGCCCGCGCCGAGTTGGACCACGTGCTCGCCGCCGCGATGAGCCCCGAAGTGGACGCGTTCGAGCTGGCCGGCGACGGGACCTGGACCCGGCGTACCGGCGGTGACAACGCCGCCCGGGCCCATCTGCAGGAACTGCTGCTGCGCCGCGTCGGTGGCACGGCCAGCTGACCGCGCAGCGCATAGGCTGAGCTGATGGTCGAGGAGGAGCAGAAGTACGAGGTGGACGACGCCTATGTGCTGCCGGACCTGGCCGGCACGGCCCCGGCCGGCGGTCGGGTCCGGGCGCTACCACCGGTGACGCTGGTCGCCCGCTATCTCGACACTGTCGACCTGCGGCTGGCCCGCGCCGGTGCCTCGCTGCGCCACCGCAAGGGCGACGAACTGCCCTGGACTGTGAAACTACCGACCGGGACGCCGGGCGTGCGGCATGAGATCTCCCGTCCCGGGCCGAAGGGGCAGCCGCCTCCGGAGCTGGTGGAGTTGGTCACCGTCCTGCACCGGGGGGCGCCGCTGGCCCCGGTGACTGTGGTGCGGACGGCGCGGCACGCGTACGAGGTGTGTGACCGGGCCGGCACCGTCCTCGCCGAGGTGGTGGACGACCGGGTGACGGTGCTCGACGATTCCGGCGGCACCACCGACACGTTTCGCGAGGTGGAGGTGGAGCTGAAGGCCGGCGACCGGAAGCTGCTCGACCGGGTCGGCGGGGTGCTGCGCGAGGCTGGCGCCCAGGGAGGGTCGTTCACGCCGAAGCACGTACGGGCGCTGGGCGAGACGGCGCAGGCCGATCCGGACCTGGTCGCACCGGCCGGGCTGACCGCCGAGCCGAGCGCCGGTGACGTGGTGACCGAGTCGCTACGCAAGGAGATTCGCCGGCTGTTGGCGCACGACCCGCTGGTCCGGCTGCGCGCCCCGGCCGCCGGTGGCGACACTGCGGTGCATCAGATGCGGGTGGCCTGCCGACGCCTGCGCAGTGATCTGCGTACCTTCAAACCGTTACTGCGAAGGACCTGGTCCCGACCGCTGCGCACCGAGCTGCGCTGGTTGGCCGACGTGCTCGGCGCGGCCCGCGACGCCGAGGTGCTGCGCGCGCGGCTGCGCCGTACCGCCGACGCCGATCCGTTGAGCCCGCTCGACCGGGGCGCTGTGGATCGACTCGACGAGGTGCTCGCCGAACGGCAGCGGCGGGCGCTCACCGCCATCGACGAGATGCTGCGCTCCGCGCGCTACCTGGCTCTGGTGGACTCCCTGGTGCTGGCCGCCCGCGCACCCCGGTTCACCCGCCGGGCGGCAGCGCCGGCAGCGCAGGCGCTACCCGCGCTGGTGGCCCGCCCCTGGCGGCGGTTGACCGGGCCGGACGGCGTCGGCGGGCTCGACGCGCAGTCGCCGGACGAGCGCTGGCACGCCGTCCGCAAGGAGGGCAAGCAGACCCGGTACGCGGTAAACGCGGTGGCCCCGACGGTCGGCAAGGGCGCACGGCGGCTGTCCCGCGCACTGGCCAGGGTGCAGGACGTGCTCGGCGAGCACCAGGACGCGGCGGTGGCGGCGGACACCTGGTTGGAGATCGCCGCCGAGCGACCGGACGACCACGAGCTGGCGGTCACCGCCGGGCGGCTGGCCGAGCGGGAACGCCAGTCGGTACGCCGGACGAGGGGTCTCCTCCCGGCCGCCTGGCACCGGGCCACCCGGCGACGGCGCACCAGTTGGCTGCCGTGACGGGCATCCGGGCGGCGGGCGGGGTGGCCTGGCGGCCGACCGACGACGGCGTACGCGTCTGCGTGGTGCACCGCCCCCGTTACGGCGACTGGACGCTACCGAAGGGCAAGCTGGAGCCGGGCGAGCCCGCGCTGGCCGCGGCGGTCCGTGAGGTGGCCGAGGAGGCCGACGTGCGGGGCGTGCCGCAGGTGCGGCTGCCGTCGGTGCGGTACCGCAGCGAGGGGCAACCCAAGCTGGTCGACTACTGGTCGATGCTCGCTGTGGCCAGCGGCGGTTTCCAACCGGACACCGAGGTGGACGACATCCGCTGGCTCGCTGTGGACGACGCGATCCGGTTGGTCAGCTACCCGCACGACGCCGAGGTGTTGGCGGCGTTCGCCGCGCTGCCGTCGGTAACGGCGACTGTCGCGCTGGTCCGGCACGCGCACGCCGGGAAGCGGGCCACCTGGTCCGGCCCGGACGTCGGGCGCCCCCTGGACGCCGAGGGGTGGGCCCAGGCGAGCACGCTGGCCGAGCTGATCGCCCTGATCCGGCCGGCCCGACTGGTGTCGGCGTCGCCGCGACGGTGCGTGCAGACACTCGACCCGGCCGCCGCGTTGCTCGACCTGCCGATCGAGGTCTGCGGCGACCTGGACGAGCCACAACCCGGTCAGCAGAGCGACGAGCAGATCCTCGCCACCGCCGCCCGGCTGCTGGAGCTGGCCGGCGCCGGTGGGCAGTCGGCGGTGTGCAGCCAGGGCAAGGTCCTGCCGGGCGCCCTGGAGCGGCTGACCGGCCGCACCGACGAGGACTTCACCACCCCGAAGGGCGGCGGCTGGCTGCTCGCCTTCGCCGCCGACCGGCTGCTGGCCGCCGATCGCCTGTAGGGCCCGCGTTCGACGGGCCCGGCCTGGTCAGCGGGGCGGCAGGGTCACTGTCACCGCGACCGGCAGGTGATCGCTGGCGGTGCTGCGCGGCGCGACCGGATCACTCGGGGTCAGGCCGGGCGAGACGAAGATGTGGTCGATCTGCTGGCGCGGGTCGTCCGCCGGGCTGGTCGCCAGCGGTCGGGCGGCGGCAAACGCGTCGACCAGGCCGGCCTTGGTGAACTCCGCGAACGCTTCGTCGCCCGGCTCGGTGTTCAGGTCACCCGCCACCACCAGCGGCCGACCGGCCGCGTACCGGGTGGCGAAGTCGGCGACCGCGCGGGCCTGGACCACCGGGCCCTTGCCGGGCGGCGGTTGCAGGTGGGTGCTGACCACCGTGGTACGGACACCGTCGCCGAGGTCCAGAGTGACGGCGAGGGCCTGCGCTCCGGTGGGCGCGCCGACGGCGGCCAGCGGGAGGGTCCGCGGATCGCGTACCGGCCAACGGCTGAGCACCGCGTCACCCCAGACCGGGTCGGCGGCCGGCCCGAAGACGTACGGCATGGCGAGCCGGTCGGCCAACAGGTCCAGGGTGTCGTGCCCACCGTTGAGCAGCCACGCCCGGTCCACCTCGCTGAGCAGCACCACGTCGGGCCGCTGCCGTTCGACGACCTGGGCGAGGCCGGCCAGGTCGAACCGGCCGTCCAGCCCGAACCCCATCCGGATGTTGTACGCCACCACCGTCAACCGTTCCGGTGGGCCGTCGCGGTTGCTGGCCACCGGCACCTCGTCGGCGAGCACCGGTGCCAGCAGGGCCAGCGCGGTGACCGCGGCCGCGGCCCGGAGCGGCGGAAACGGCCCGGGAAGCCGGTCGGCGACGGGGCGGGCGGTGAACGCCACGGCGGCGATCAGCACGGCCACCACCACCGGCACCGCCGCGTTGGGGTAGCCGAGGTCGTAGGCCGAGTAGTAGCCGACCGCGCCGAGCGCGAAGACGAGCATCCCGGCGGCGACCGCGTACCCCCGCCGTGGGGCGCTGGTGCCACCAGCGGTGCCGGCGCTCGCGGTATCGGCTGCTGGCTGGCTGGTGTCGTCGGTCAACGCGAGGCAGGCGCCGAGGCCTACCGCGGCGAGGAGGATGGCCGGCAGGAGCAGGTCGCCCCGGTCGAGGGCGAACAGCACAGCGCCGGCGAGCAGCGCCACCGGGCCGTACGCCCGGCCCCACCCACGGGGCGGCCGGGTCAACGCGGCGCACAGGAACCCGGCGACCGCCACCGGCACCGGCGCCAGGCCGAACAGCGGCGAACGAGCCACCCCGTCCCCGGCGACCAGGTACGACATCCCGGTTCGAGCCAGCGCCGGGGAGAGCGCCACCATCCCGGCCAACAGCAGCGCCGGCCCGGCCAGCAGCCAGGCCCGGCCACCACCGGGGCCGGCAGCGGCGTCAGCGGGGCCGACAGGGGCGTCAGCGGGGCCAGCGAGGGCATCACCCGCACCGCCGCGCCGGCCGGGTTGCGCCGTGCCGGCCAGGAACACCGCCACCGCGACGACGCTGAGCAGCCAGGCCACCCAGTCACCCCGCCAGACCAGGTCGACGGTGTCCAGCACCGCGTGTACTGCCGCGTTGACAGCGAACCCCAACGCCAGCCCCGGGACCGGGCGGTCGGTGTCGGCGGCGACGCCGACCAGCCAGACCAGCCCGGCGAGCAACCCGGCGGTGGCCAACCAGAGCTGCGTACGCCCGCCGGGAGCGGTGGTGAGCGCGAGCCGGGCGACGGCGAGCGCGACGGCGGCGACGAGCGTGACCGGGCGGGCCCCGACGCGGCGGACCACTGCGGGTGCGCCCATCGCGAGCACGAACCAGCCGAGGGCGAACGCCCCCATCAGCTCGGCCGGGGTGGACGCCGCCTGACCGAAGATGGTGATGATGCCGGGTAGCCATACCCGCAGCACGTCGATGAGGAGGAGCACGCCCAGCGCGAGCGTGCCGGTGGTGAGCTGGCGGTAGCGCACCGGCGCCCCATTTCCCGTCGACGTGCCGGCCCAGGGGTGGCCGGCACGGCGATTCTGCGCGAGCGAGCCAACAGGGTCAACGGTCCCCGTACGCCGAAAAGCCGCCCCGGTACGCCGAAAGGGCGCCCACCCACTGGTGGACGCCCTCGCGGTACGGGTCGGTCAGCGCTTGCTGGCCGCCTTCTTGGCCGGAGCCTTCTTCGCCGGCGCCTTCTTGGCCGCCGTGCTCTTGCTCGCCGCCGCGGTGGTCTTCTTCGCCGCGGTCGACCGGGTCGCGGCGGTGGTCTTCTTCGCCGCGGTGGTCTTCTTGCTGGCGGCCGTCTTGGTCGCCGTGGTGGTCTTGCTCGCCTTGGCCGGGGCGGTCTTCTTGCTGGCGGCCGTCTTGGTCGCCGTGGTGGTCTTGCTCGCCTTGGCCGGGGCGGTCTTCTTGCTGGCCGCCTTCGCCGTGGTCGCCTTGGTGCCCGCCGCCTTCGCGGTGGCCGCCTTGGTGCCGGTCGCCTTCGTGCTCGCCGCCTTGGCCGTGGCGGTGCTGGTGGCGGTCTTCTTCGTCGCCACCGTGGCCTTCGGCACCTTGCCGCTGGCCACCATTTCCTTGAACCCGGCGCCGGGGCGGAAGGTCGGGACTGACGTCTTCTTGACCTTCACCGCCTCGCCGGTACGCGGGTTGCGCGCTGTTCGCGCGCCACGCACACGCTTTTCGAATGCTCCGAATCCGGTGATCGCCACCTTCTCGCCCTTGGTGACCGCCGCCTGGACCTCGGTGAGGACCGCGTCGAGCGCGGCCGTCGCCATCTTCCGGTCCCCCAGGCGAACGGCGAGCGCCTCGATGAGCTCGGCCTTGTTCACGACTTCCTCCCGATTGTGCAACTGACTCGTCGCGAGCCATTCTGCGCGCACGGTATGCCCTGTGCTGCCGGGACACAAACATTCGGTAGAAAAAAGCCCTTGTGTCGTAACGGATTCACCCCCACCGGATGGACCGATGGGGGTGAAATCCGCTGTGCGGGCGGCCTAACGGCTATGCCACGGAGGGCAGGAACGGCAGTCTGCGCGCCTCGTAGGAGTCGATGTCGGCGGCGTGGCGGAGGGTGAGTCCAATGTCGTCGAGGCCTTCCAGAAGCCGCCAACGGCTGAAGTCGTCCAGCGGGAACGACCAGCTAGCGTCCCCCGCCCGGAGCTGGCGGGCGGTCAGGTCGACTGTCACCGCAGTGGTGGGATCCGCCTCGATCAGGTCCCACAACTCTTCGACGGCTTTCAATTCCAACTCGACCGGCAACAGACCTTCCTTGAGGGCGTTGCCGCGGAAGATGTCACCGAAGCGCGGGGCCACCACGGCGCGGAAGCCCCAGTCCCGTAGCGCCCAGACGGCGTGCTCCCGGGAGGAGCCGGTGCCGAACTCCGGGCCGGCGATGAGGATCGACGCCCCGGAATAGTTTTCATCGTTGAGCACGAATGCCGGATCTTCACGCCAGGCGCTGAACAGCCCGTCGGCGAAGCCCGTCCGGGTCACCCGCTTGAGGTACACGGCGGGGATGATCTGGTCGGTGTCCACGTTGGACCGGCGCAGCGGCACGGCAGTGCCGGTGTGGGTGGTGAACTTGTCCATCTCGTCGGTCC
>NZ_JBEZGK010000028.1:0-85501 GCF_040649935.1 Micromonospora sp. NPDC048842
GCCCCCCCGGGGCCCGCCCCCCCCACAACCCCCCCACCCCCGATTTCATTATCTTTCCCCCCTCCCGCCCGGGCTTCCTTTCTCAACAATAACTGCACCCCCGGGGTGGTGGGGTGGGGTCAGCGGGGGGAGCGGGGGCGGAGGGCTCGGGTTACGTGGGACAGGCGGGGGGCCAGGCTGGTCAGGCCGCCGGGGAAGAAGTAGACGGCCAGGATGAAGACAGTGCCCAGGACGAACAGCGGCTGGCTCAGCGGACGGCTGAGGACGGCCGGCAGGTTGTCCACCGCGTCGCTCGTGCCGAAGGCGGTGAGCCGGTGGTCCAGGTACATGTAGAGGACACCACCGAGCACCGGACCCCACCGGGTGCCCGGCCCGCCGAGCACCACCATGACCAGCAGCGACAGGGTCAGCTCGGAAGACGTGATGTGCGGCGACGCGCCGCCGACGATCAGGACGTAGACCACCCCGCCCGCCGACGCCAGGCCGCCGGCCAGGGTGAACGCCACCAGCTTGTAGCGGTACGGGTCCAACCCGAGCACGCCGATCCGCCGCTCGTCGTCGCGCAGCCCGGCGAGCACCCGACCGGTCGGTGACCCGCTCACCCGGTGCACCACGAAGACCACCAGGGTCAGGTACGCCAGCGCCAACCAGTACAGGTTGACAGTGTTCGTCACCCCCACCAGTCCGGCGGGCAACCCGGACACGTCCAGCGGCAGGCCCTCCTCGCCGCCGGTGAGCCCGCCGAAGTCCCGGGCCACCAGGATCGCCCCGACCTGGGCGAAGGCCAATGTGACCATGGCGAACGCGATGCCCACCGTCCGCAGCGCCACAGCGCCGAGCAACGCGGCGAGGATGGTGCCGCCGGTGACGGTCAGCAACGCCGCCTGCCACAGCGGCAGACCCGCCCGGGTGACCAGGATGTCGGTGCCGTACACGCCGGCGGCGAAGTACAGCGCGTGCCCGAAGGAGAGCATCCCGGTCCGACCGAAGAGCAGGTCGTACCCGGCCGCCAACCCGCCGAAGATCAGGCAGATGGCGAGCAGTTGCAGGGTGCCGGGTGAGTTGACCGGCCCCTCGAAGATCCCCGGCAGGGAAATCGTCGAGTACGGCAGGATCGCCAGCACGACCAGCGCGACCAGCGGCAGGAACGGGCGGACCCGATGCCACCGCCCCCGCTGCGGACTCAGTTCGTCGGGCACCTGCGCGCGAGGCGCGTCGATCACCGTCATGCCGTTGCCACCTTTCCGGCGATGCCCTGCGGACGCAGCAGCAGCACCACTGCCAGCAGCCCGACCACGCAGATGTCGCCCAGCCCGGACGTGCCGTAGTAGTTGACGAACTGCTGCACCAGCCCGACCACGACCGCCGCGTACGCGGAGCCGACCACCGAGCCCATCCCGCCGATCACCACAACGATGAACGCGAAGATCAGCAGTGAGCCGCCCTGCCCGGGCGAGACGGTGCCGAAGTAGACCCCGCCGAGCGCTCCGGCGAGCGCGGCGGCCGCCCCACCGATCGCGAAGACCAACGTGAACGCCTTGCGGACGTCAATGCCCAGCGCGGTCACCATCTCCCGGTTCTCCACCCCGGCCCGGATCACCAGGCCGTACCGGGTCCAACGCAGGAACGCCAGGATCGCGCCGAGCACCAGCACCGCCGCGATGATCAGCAGCAGGCCACCGTTGGGCACCTGCGCGCCGAAGATCCCGGTCACCTGCCGGGTCCAGTCCGGACGCGGGAACGGCCTTGCGTCCGCACCCCAGGTGGCCTGGAGCAACGCCACACCGGCCAGCGACAGGCCGACGGTGACCAGCACCTGTTCGATGGTGCGGGAGTACAGCGGGCGGATCAGCACCAGCTCGACCAGGATCGCGACCAGCGTGCCGGCGGCCACCCCGAAGGCGACAGCTAACACGAAGCCGAACCCGTCCGGGCCGGCGCCCGGCAGGTTGCCCGCCGCCCACCAGGTGCCGTACGCGCCGACGCCGAGGAACAGCCCGTGCGCGAAGTTGAGCACGTCGGCCAGGCCGAAGACCAGGGACAGGCCGGAGGCGACAAGGAAGTACAGCGCCGCCAGGCCGAGCCCGGTCAACGCCAGCAGGATCACGGTACCCATCAGTGCGTGTCCTTCCCGGCCACCGGAGCCCGGTCCGACCCGGCCGGGCGGTGTGCCTCGCCGGTGCCGACGCCGAGCAGGGACTTGGTCAGCGCCGTTTCCAGCAGCAACTCGCGGGCGTCGCCGGTCCAGGCCACCTTGCCGGCGGCCAGCACCACCGCGTCGCGGGCCAGTCGGCGTACGACCGCCAGATTCTGCTCGACCAGCAGCACCGGCACCGACTCCGCGACCCGTTCCAACACCTCGGCCACCTCGGTCACCACCTTTGGCGCCAACCCCTTGGTCGGCTCGTCGACGAGCAGCAGCCGGTTGTCGTTGAGCAGCACCCGACCGATGGCGAGCATCTGTTGCTGCCCGCCGGAGAGCGAACCGGCCCGTTGCCGTCCGCGTCGGTCCAGCTCCGGAAAGAGCGCGAAGACCTTGTCGTACGCCGGCGCCGCGCCGCGCCGCTCGGCGAGCCGCAGGTTCTCCGCGACGGTGAGCCCGGCGAACACGCAGCGGTCCTCGGGCACGTAGCCGAGTCCACCGCGGACCAGCCGGTGCGTCGGCCGGGCCAGGAGACTCTGCGCGCCCATCCGGATGGTGCCGCGGACCTCCCCGGCGGGCGGGGTGAGGCCGACGATCGCGCGCAGCGTGGTGGTCTTGCCGACGCCGTTGCGACCGAGCAGGACTGTCACGCCGGTCGGGGCGACAGTGAAGGACACCCCCTGGAGGATGTGCAGCCCGGAGATCCGGACCGACAGGTCCTCCACACTGAGGATCGGTTCCATCAGAGTTGCTCCCCCAGGTAGGCCTCTTGCACTGTGGGGTTGGCCATCACCGTCTCCGGGGTGTCGCAGGCCAGCAGCGCGCCGTGATGCATGACGGCGATGCGGTCGGCCAGTTCCAGGATGACGTCCATGTGGTGTTCGACCATCAACACCGCCCGACCGCTGTCGCCGGTCAACGACTTGATGACGGCGACCAACTCCGGCACGTCCTCGGCGCTGACCCCGGCCATCGGCTCGTCCAGCAGCATCACCCGCGGTTCACCGGCGAGCAGCAGGGCGATCTCCAGCTTGCGCTTCTCGCCGTGGGCAAGGGTGCCGGCGAGGGCCGTACCCCGGTGGGCGAGGCCGACCCGGTCGAGCGCCGCGTCGGCGGCGGCGGCGACCTCCCGGTCGGCCGCCGCCCGCCGCCACAGTGCCATCGAGCCCCCACGGTGCGCCTGCACGGCGAGCCGGACGTTCTCCCGCACGCTCAGCGAGCCGAAGACCGAGGACGCCTGGAAGGTACGGCCCAGACCGAGGCGGGCCCGCCGGTGCGGCGGGAGCGCCCCGATGTCCTGTCCGTCCAGGACGACCCGACCCTCGGTGGCCCGGCGCAGGCCGGTGATCAGGTTGAACAGTGAGGTCTTACCGGCGCCGTTCGGCCCGATGACACCCAGGAACTCCCCGGGCGCGAGGTCGAGGTAGACGCTGTCGACGATGGCGACCTCACCGATCCGCCAGGTCAGACCGCGGGTGGCGAGCATGGTCAGCCCTTCATGGCCACGGCCGGCGGCGCGGTCTCGTCACCGGTGAGGCTCTTCTGGGCGGTAGCCGTGAACGCGGTGCCGCTGCCGGTCAGCTTCGCCTGGAACATCGGCTGGAGCAGCGCGTGGTCGGCGGCCCGGATGGTCATCTTGCCCTTGACCCCGTCGAAGCTCCAGCCCTCCAGGGCGGTGACCATCTTGTCGACGTCGTCCCCACCCTCCTGCGCGGCACGGACCACCATCTGCGCGGCGGCGAAGCCGTCCGGGTGGAACAGGTCGATGGTGTTGACCTTGGCCTTCAGCGCCTTGCTGGCCTCGGTGTCGCTGGCACCGTCGAAGTAGTGCGACAGGAAGGAGATCTTCGCGCCGGCAGCACCGAAGGTCGGCCACGAGGCGCGGATGTCCAGGCCGGTGACGACAGTGGTGGACGAGAGGACGCCCTGCTGGTCGAGGGTCTGCCACATGGCCGGGGCGGTGGTGCCCGCCCACGCCACGAAGAGCAGGTCCGGCTTGGCGGCCTTGATCTGGCTGGCGAACGGGGTGAACTCGGTGGCACTGGCCGGAGCGCGGACGCTGGTCACTGTCGCGCCGGCACTGCCGATGACGGCCTTGACGGCTGCCTCGTTGGCGTCACCGAACGCACCGTCCTGGGCGAAGACCACTACCTTCTTGCCGGTCGGGTCGCCGATGAACGACTTGGCGGTCACCACATCCTGGTAGGACTGCCGACCGGAGCGAAAGGTGTACTTGTTCGCGCCGGTCACCGCGTCCGTCGCGGCTGGTCCGGAGATGAACAGGACCTTGTTCTGCGCCGCGATCGGCGCCACCTGGAGCGCCACACCGGAAGCGGTGGAGCCGGCGATGATCTTCGTACCCTTACCGATCAGGTCCTTCGCCGCGGAGACCGCCTTGGCCGGGTCGCCCGCGTCGTCGACCTCGGTCAGCTCGATCTTCCGGTCACCGACCTTGCCGGTGCCCTTGGTGGCGAAGTCCAGCCCCGCCTTGAACCCCTCGATGTACTGCTTTCCATAGCTGGCCAGGGCTCCCGACTGGGAGTACACCAGGCCGACCTTGACCGGCGCGGCACTGTCGCCGCCGCCGGTGGCGGTGTCCTGCGGGCTGCCACAGGCCGTGGCGGCCAGCGCCGCGGCCATCATCGTGGCGGCGGAGAGGAACGCCCGCCGCGTCGTCCGGACCGTCATTGCGACTCCACATGAGGACTCAGAGGGAGAGAACTTCTTCGTGACGGCTCACGCTAGAAGTGACGTCACCCACGAGCTATGTGGCGGAAACACACAAGTAACAGGAATGAGGTGGCCGGAGGTTACAACGGGCCGCACTACCAGCCGGGAGCCCGCGCCCTCGATGGCCCGAACCCCCACGGACCACCCGAACCGTGTGTCGCCCCGCACCATTCGCCCGGTTCGGTGAGGTGCTACCCCTTCGAGGTCGTGCTCGATCCTGGTTGTAGTGGCCTCGGGCGGCCACGACACCACTACTTCCTGGATCGAGTGCGATCTTGGAGGCGCGGTCGAGGGCGATCGTGAGGAGTGGGCCTGCCCGGACGTGCCGCTGGCCCGCCGTCCGGGTGGCGGAAGGCGGGCCAGCGTGTGGGCCGGGCGTGGTCGGCCCGGTGGTCGACTCGGAGCGGATCAGCTCCGGGCCGAGGTGTGCGTCAGCGGCCGGCGAGGGCGGCGACAGCAGTGTCCGGGTGATCGCTGAAGACGCCGTCGAGGCCCAGGCCAAGGAAGAGTTCATACTCGGCGGTGATGTCGCCACGCGCGTTCGGGTCGGTGCCGATCCGGAAGTCCACCGGAAGGAACTGGTTCTCGGCGCGGAACGTCCAGGAGTGCACGAGCAGGTGCTCCCGGTGCGCGTCACGTACCACTGTGGTCGGGGCGAGCAGGGCGCCAGCGGCGTTCCGGGGGACGATCAGGTTCTTGTTCGCGCCGATGCCGTCGGCGTATCCGGCGATCCACTTCAGCCCGGCCGGCGTGACCAGATCCTGGTAGGTGCGGGCGTCGCCGGCGACGGTGAAGTCGTACGGGCGGCCGGTCGCGTCGAGCAGTTGGACCAGCTTCACGTCGGTCAGGCGGCTCAGGCGGCGCAGGTTCGCCGTCTCGAACGACTGGATGAAGACCGGTGAGTTCTTCCGGTCCAACTTGTTCTGCCGCAGCACCCGCAGCAGCGGTTCCTCCAACGGCAGTTTGATCGAGGCGAAGTAGCTCGGGTGCTTGGTCTCCGGGTAGATGCCGATGGTGCGGCCCCGTGCCCGCCCCTCGGTCCGGGCCAGGTCGATGACCTCCTGGAGGGTGGGCACCTCGAAGCGGCCGTCGAAGGCGGTGTTCGCCACGCGTACCTGCGGCAGGCGCTCCTTGGCCCGCAGCGTCTTCAGCTCGGCGAGGGTGAAGTCCTCGGTGAACCACCCGGTCACGGCGACGCCGTCGATGGTCTTCGTCGCCTTGCGGGCCGCGAACTCCGGGTGGGTCGACACGTCGGTGGTGCCGGAGATCTCGTTCTCGTGCCGGGCGACCAGCACGCCGTCGGAGGTGGAGACCAGGTCCGGCTCGATGTAGTCGGCACCCATCCGGATCGCCAACCGGTACGCCTCCAGCGTGTGCTCGGGCCGGTAGCCGCTGGCGCCACGGTGACCGATCACGATTGGTCGGTCGTTGGCCCGGGAGCGGTCCGCGTTGGCAGTTGGTTCGGCCGCGGCCACGGTCGGCAGGGCCACGGCGGCGGCGAGCAGAGCGCCGGCCACGCCGAGGGTCGAGAGGGTACGTCGCAACGCCGTCTCCTGTCATCGATGGTCCGGGTAAGCAGACCGCCCGTGATTTGCCAGGAGTTGGTCGATGGCTGGCCGGCAGATGAATCTCCGGAATGCCCGTTCCCACTCCGGGGCCGCGGGCTGCCAGGAAGATTGTCTGGTGCGCCGGTTTTTCCGCAATCCCGTGCGGCTGGTGCCGTTCGCGTTCCTGGTGCCGATCCTGCTCGGGACCCTGTTGCTCATGACGCGCTGGGCGACCGTCGAACACGTACGCCCACCCGTGGTCACCGCGCTCTTCACCGCCACCTCGGCCGTGTCGGTCACCGGCATGGCCATCACCGATACGCCGAACTACTGGTCCGGCGCGGGACTGGTGGTGATCACCCTGCTCACCCAGCTCGGCGGCCTCGGCATCCTCACTGTCGCGGCGTTGGTCATCCTGGTGGTCTCCAGCCAGCTCGGGCTGCGCAACCGGTTGCTGGTGCAGGCCGAGACGGCGGAGTTCGGCATCGGTGAGGTGGGCCGGTTGCTCCGCCGGATAGCGCTGACCGTCTTCGCCTGTGAGGCGGTGATGACAGTGCTGATCGCCGGTCGGCTCTGGCTGGCCTACGACTATCCGTTCGGGCAGGCCCTCTGGTCGGGTGCCTTCCACGCCGTGCAGGGGTTCAACAACGGTGGCTTCGCGCTCTACAGCGACGGGCTGCTGGCCTTCAGCCGTGATCCGTGGGTGTCGCTGCCTCTGGCGATCGGCGCAATCATCGGCGGTCTCGGGTTTCCCGCGCTCTTCGAGGCGGTCCGCGAGTGGCGGCAGCCGACCCGCTGGGCGGTGGCGACGAAGTTGACCATCTGGGGCAGCGCCGCGCTGCTGCTGCTCGGTTTCGCTGGCCTGCTCGCCGCCGAGTGGACCAACGCGAGCACGATCGGCCAGTACGACGTACCCGGGAAGATCCTCGCGTCGTTCACCCAGATCGCGCTGAGCCGCACCGGCGGCTACAGCGTCCTGAACATCGCCGCACTTCAAGAGGAGAGCTATCCCCTGCTGATCGTGCTGATGTTCATCGGCGGCGGCAGCGCCAGCACGGCCGGTGGCATCAAGGTCTCCACGTTCTTCCTGCTGGCGTTCACCATCTGGGCGGAGCTGCGGGGTGAGCCCGACGTGACGATCGGGCACCGGCGGGTGGCCACCGCGAGCCAGCGGCAGGCGATCACCGTGGCGCTGCTCAGCGTCGCGTTGGTGACGGCCGGAACCATGCTGTTGCTGCTGCTCACCGAGGGCGTCCGCTTCGTCGCGGCCCTGTTCGAGATCACCTCGGCGTTCAGCACCACCGGCCTGACCATCGGTCTGGCCGCCGAACTGCCAGCCGGCGGCCAACTGGTGCTGACAGTGCTGATGTTCATCGGCCGGGTCGGGACGCTCACCCTGGGGTCAGCGATCGCCCTGAACACCCGACGCCGGCTCTACCGCTATCCCCAGGAGCAACCCATTGTCGGCTAGGGCGTGTTTCGGAAGTGTCGGCCGGCCCGCACGTCGGGAAGGCGCCAGTGGAAGCAGGGAGGGCCGAGGTGTCGGCTAGACGGGCGGACAGCGGCGGCATCGTGGTGATCGGGCTGGGTCGATTCGGTTGCCACCTGGCCGGGTCGCTGACCCGGATGGACCGCGAGGTGTTGGCCATCGACCGCAGCCCGGCGAAGGTGCAGCGCTGGTCGGCGCAGCTCGACCGGGTGGTTCAGGCCGACGCTACCGAGGAGGGGGCGCTGCGACAGCTGGGCATCACCGGCTTCGGGCGGGCGGTGGTGGCCATCGGGGCCTCGGTGGAGGCGAGTGTGCTCACCGTGCTGGCGCTGGTCGAGCTGGGTGTGCCCCAGATCTGGGCGCGGGCCACCTCGCAGAAGCACGCCAAGATCCTGGCGTCGGTGGGCGCGCACCACGTGATCTTCCCGGAGGCGGAGACCGGGGACCGAGTCGCGCATCTGATCGTCAGCCGGTTGCTCGACTTCATCGAGTTCGACGACGACTTCGCCATCGCCACCGTCCGGGTGCCGGAGTCCCTGGTCGGGCGCACACTGCTCGACCTGAGACCGGAGGAGCGCTTCGGGGTACGCGTGGTCGGTGCCAAGCTGCCGGGTGAACGCTTCCGGTACACCTCCGACGACACCGCTCTTCCCCAGGGCGGGGTGCTCATCGTCGAGGGTGGGATCGACCAGGTGCAGCGATTCGCGGGAATGCGCTGACCTGCTTCACAGGGCGATATCGATCGGGGCCGTCGGACCAACCGGTCCGACGGCCCCGAAGCATGGTGACACCGTGTGGCCTGCTCACTTCCGATGACCACGCGGCCCCTTGGTCACCTTCACACTTTTCCCGGACCACCACCGGCGGCCTTCGCGGCCTTCGCGGGCTTCGCCGGGGCCTTCGCGGGCTTCGGCGGCTTCGCCTTGGACGCGCCACCGCCCGAACCGGAACCGCTGCGCACCTTCGGCGCCTTGGGCGGAGCCTTCGTCGTGGCGGCCTTGCTCGGCGGTGCCGTGGACGGCGCGCTGCCGGCGACGCCGGAAACGCGAACCCCGCAGGTCGCCTCGCCGAGCCGGAACTCCACAGGCAACGGGTTCGCCCCGCTGTACTTACCCGTGAGGGTCACCTTCTCGGCCGCACCCGGGGCCAGCGTGGTGCGCTGGGCCACCGGTCGGATCAGCACAGTGCTCCCCTGCTGGTGCACCGGCGCGGGCTCCGCCTTCGTCACCTTCTGCTGCCCGGGGAAGGTGAAGCTCATCGCCCAGTCCCGCAGCTCACGGCCACCGGTGTTGGTCAACGTCAGCTCGGCGGCGAACTCCGTGCCGGAGTCGGTGCGCAACGCGTACGCCACCTCGCAGGGCGCCGCGGCCGGCAGACCCATCCGAGCCTCGGTCGTCGGCCGGTCCCCGCCGCTGGCCGGGCTGCGCGAGGTGAACCCCCACATCGCCCCGGTGACAGCGATCAGCCCGACGGCGGCCACTCCGGCCTCCACCCGCCGACGCCGGGTCACCCGCTGCCGCGTCCGACGGTCCCGGTTGCGGGTCCGCGACAGCGGCAACGCGTCGGTCGCCGCCGACCAGGGCAGGATCGTGGTACGCGCACTGCCGAGCATGGCCGCGTCCAACGGCCCGGCGGCCGGGGAGACCGGCACCGCCGCGAGCATGCCGGCAGCCTCGGCGAGCGTCCGGGTCAGCTCGGCGGTGGCCGGCCGGTCGGCGGGCTGCTTGGCCAGGCAGCGTCCGACCAGGTCGGCCACCCCGTCGGGCAACCCCGGGACGGTGGGCATCGGCTCCGGGTCGCTGTACATGTGGGCGCGCAGCATCTGGGTGGTAGTGCTGGCCTGCCACGGCAGTCGGCCGGTGAGCATCCGGTAGAGCAGCAGCCCGACGGCGTACACGTCGGTGGCCGGGGAGACCTGGCCGTTGTCCAGCCGCTCCGGGGCGAGGTACGCGGGAGTGCCCAACAACGCGCCGTCCGGCCCCTTCTCGCTCTCCCCGACCAGCGCGGAGATGCCGAAGTCGACCACCTTGACCCCGGTCGAGGTGAGCATGACGTTGCCCGGGGTGACGTCGCGGTGCACCACCCCGCGAGCGTGCGCGGTGGCCAGCGCGGAGCTGACCTCGGCACCGATGGTCACCGCCTCCCGCCACGGCAGTTGGCTCTCCCGACCCAACCGGCTGGCCAGCGAAGCGCCGTCGACCAGCTCCATCACCACGTACGGCACTGTGAGACCGACCTGCTCGGACTCGCCGTAGTCGTACACGTTGGTGATGTTGGGGTGGCAGAGCCGCGCGGCGGCCTGCGCCTCGACCCTGATGCGGTGGCGGAACGCCCGGTCGCTGGCCAGCCGGGAGGCCAACACCTTCACCGCGACCTGACGGCCGAGCACCTCGTCGTAGCCACGCCAGACCACCGACATGCCGCCCGCGCCGAGCTGCTCGATCAGCCGGTACCGCTCATCGAGCAGCTGCGCGCTGTTTCGGTCCCCACCACCCATGGTGAGCGATGTTGCCCAGGAACGGCCCGCCTACACCTGGAGTATCGGAATCGGTCAGGATTGTCACCCGATCAGGCGGTCGCCAACAGTTGGTCCACCGGGGCGTAGTCGTCGGTCAACACCATCGCCTGACCGACGAAGTCCGTCAGCGCCGCACCGGACAGCAGGCTGACCTTCGGGTCCACCTCGGCCAGCCGGGCCCGGACGGCTTCCAGCGGCAACGGCGCGTCGGAGCCGACGATGAGGAAGTTGGAGCCCTGCTCCTGGGCGAGCGCTTCCGGCGGTGCGATCAACGCGACGTGCCCGAACTCGGCGGCCACCGTTGCCAACTCGGCGCGGATGAACCGCAGCGGCGGGTAGTCGATGACGTTCTGCACGTACACGCCGCCGGGGCGGGTCACCCGCCGGACGTCGGCGGCCATCTCCCGGGTGGCCAGGTGCCAGGGCACCACCAGGTGCCCGAACGCGTCGCCGACCACCAGGTCACGGCTGTCGGTCGGCTCGCCGGCGACCAGCATCCGGGCGTCACCCACCACCGCCCGCAGCTCCGGCCCCGACCGTACGCCCAGCTCCTGCTCGCCCAACTCGACCAGCCCGCCGTCGATCTCGAACACCAGGTTGTCGGTGCCCGGTCGGGTCGCTGTCAGGTAGCGCGGCACCGTGAACCCACCGCCGCCCAGGTGCAGCGCGTCCAGGCGCTGACCGGCCGGCGCGGCGACGTCGCCGACCGCGCCGATCCACTTCGTGTACGCGTACTCCAGGTGTTTCGGGTCGGCGAGGTCCACGTACGAGTGCTGGGCGGAGTTGAGCAGCAGCGTCCGCCCGCTGGGCCGGGCGGGGTCCGCGGTGACCCGGGCGCAGTGGTACGCCGTCTCGATGTCGCACGGGTTGGGCGCCACGGTGGTCAGCCCCGCCCCGGCCAGGCCGAGCACTGCCAGCGCGGCCCGGGCCCGGGCCGGACCGGGCAGCTCGGTGGGCTCCTGCCGGCGCAGGTACCAGCCGAGGCCGATGCCGACCAGCCCGAGCGCGAGCGCCAGGGCCAGCAGGATGACGGTGCTGCGCAGCGCGGCGACCAGCACGAACCCGGTCAGCAGGGTTGCGGTGATGCCGCCGAGGGTGCCGATCCCGGAGAGTCGACCGACCACCTGGCCGGTGCGGCGCAGGTCGGCGAGCTGAAGTTTCACTACCAGCGGGGTGACGGCGGCCAGCAGCGCGGCCGGCACGAACACCGCCAACGCGACAAGCAGCAGGATGCCGCTGGCCGCACCACCGCGCAGCACCTCACCGGCGTACCTGACGACGGGCAGGGTGACAGCTGTGGCGATGCCGGCCAGCACCAACGCCGGCGCCAGCAGGCCCCGCGGGTTGCGTCGGTCGGCCAGCCAGCCGCCGGACCACGCCCCGTAGGCGATAGCGGCCAGCGCGATGCCGATCACCGAGCTGGTCACCTGAAGGGTCACCCCGACGTACGGGCCGACCAGGCGCAGTGCGACGGTCTCCAGCACCAGCACGGCGCCGCTGGAGAAGAAGACCAGGAAGGCGGCCAGGCCGTTGGGCAGAGCCCGGCCGGTGATCGGCACGGGCGGGGCCGGGGGTGCCGGCAGGGCCGCTACGTCGGGCGGTGGGGAGCTCATCGTCGCGATGGTACGCAGCGAAGCTGGTGCAACGGGTCAGTACATCGAGAGATGAACATGGTTCGTGTGGGACGCCGCCGGAGAGCCGCTTCCACTGTACGAGCGCCAACCGGTGCCGGGATGCCAAATCTGCCGGTACCAGATCACGTAGAGCACGCCCAGCCGGTCGGCGTTGCGCACGTGCCAGGCCGCCAGGCTGTCCCCGTACGACTTGTCGCCGCCTGTCGCGTTCTTGTCCTCGAAGCCGTTCGTGGCGGCCGAGAAGTCGCAGGCCCGGCCCTTCGGATGCTCGCCGCCGCCACCGCTGCGCTTGCAGGAGACGTGCCGCTTGTAGCCGGCCGCCTGGGTCTGCTTGAGCGCGTTGAGGGTGCGCGGAGTGATGCACCCGGAGGTGGTCGGGTCCTTCACCGAGCAGGATTCCGACGGCCAGGACCCGTCGGAGTTGCGCGGCGCCGGCTTCGCCGAGGTGGAGCTGCCACCGCTGAAACCGTTGCTGCCGCCGGAGCTGACCTCGGCGAGCGCCGCCTCGGCTTCTTTCTTCTTCTTCGCCATCACGGCGAGTTGCTTCTGCTGCTCGCGGACCTCGGCGTCGATGGCGACCTTGGCCTGTTGCGCCTGCTGCCGAGCTTCGGTGAGGTCACGCAGCCGCTTGCTGTCCCGCTGGGCCATCAGGTCGAGGTCGCCAGCGCGTTGCAGGAACGCCTCCGGCGTGGCGGTGTTGAGCAGCATCGAGACCGCGCTCAGCCGACCCACCCGATACGACTGGGCGGCCACCTCGCCCACCTGGCTGCTGAGCCCGACCAGCCGACCCTCCAGCGTCGTCAGCTCGCCGGTCAGCGCCGTCTGGCGACGCTTGGAGTTGTCCAGCTTGGCCTTGGCCTCGATGTGGCCCTTGGCGGTCAACTCCAGCGCGTCCTGCAACTTCTTGCTGCCGCCCTCGCCAGGCTCCGCGTACGCGGGCACTGCGGCACCGCCGAGCACCAGCGCGACGGCGGCGAGCACTGCGAACAGAGCGCGGCGACCGAGCCGCGGGCTGAGCCTGGTCCTGGGCACGAAAGCGTCCTTCCGTCGACCGCCGGCCCCCGATGAACACTGCACGGCGGCGCCGGTCGGCGGCCTGCTGGCGGAGACCGCCGGTCACGATACCGGATCGTGGGCCGGTGACCAGCCCGCTGACCCTCTGGCTGTCTCGATGTCGACGGAGCGTCGCACAATGGTCGCGCAGCGCGCGGATCAGGTGCTGAGGAGCGCGTCGCGCACCTCGGCCCAGACCTGCTCGTTGGCGGCGACGAGCAGACCGCGACCGTCGTCGGCGGGGTGGTAGTCGACGCCGTCGAACCGGCGGGCGACACCCCCGGCGGCACGGACCAGCACGGTGCCCGGGGCGTGGTCCCAGGGCAGGGTGCGCCAGAAGAGAACGAACTGCTGCTCGCCGGTGAGGATGTCCAGGTACTCCCGACCGGCGCAGTGTTGGCCGGGCAGCAGTTCACCGAGGCGTCGACCGCCGGCGCGGACCCGGTCGCGGGTCTCCGGCGGCAGGAACTTGGTCATCGCCGCGCCGCGCAGCTCGCCGAGCGGCGGCACCGGGCTGGTCCCGTCCACCGGTCGACCGTTGAGCAGTGTGCCCTCGTCGGCCGAGCCAACGGCGAGAGTGTCGGCGAGCGGGTCGAGGATCCAGCCGGCGGTCGGCCGCCCGTTGCTCAGCAGCGACACCATCAGGGCGAACGGCCGGCGACCGGCGGCGAAGTTGGCGGTCCCGTCGACCGGGTCGACCAGCCAGACGTCACCACTGTCGCGGAGGTGCCGCAGCAACCCCGGATCGTCGGCGACACCCTCCTCGCCGACCACCATCGAGCCCGGCCGCAGCCGGCGCAGCCCCGCCGAGAGCAGCTCCTCGGCCCGGCGGTCGGCGACGGTGACCACCTCGCCGGGTGCCTTCTCCGACACGTCATCGTCGTCGAGCTTGCGAAACAACGGCAGCACGACCTGGTCGGCGGCCTCCCAGAGCAGGCCACCGACGTCGTCCAGCAGGGTGTCAGCCACGCGGCGGCAGCTTGACCACGCTGACGAAGAACTCGTCGATCTGACGGACCACCGAGATGAAGCGTTCGAAGTCCACAGGCTTGGTCACGTAGGCGTTGGCATGCAGCTGGTAGCTGCGCAGAATGTCCTCGTCGGCCTGTGAGGTGGTGAGCACCACCACCGGGATCCGGCGCAGGTCCTGGTCCTTCTTGATCTCTTCCAGCACCTCCCGGCCGTCGCGCCGGGGCAGGTTGAGGTCGAGCAGGATCAGGTCGGGCGCCACCGCGTCGGCGTACTGGCCCTCCCGGCGCAGGTAGGCGAGCGCCTCGGCCCCGTCGGAGACGACGGTCAGCCGGTTACGCAGCTTGTGTTCCTCGAACGCCTCCTGGGTCATCAGCACGTCACCCGGGTCGTCCTCGACGAGCAGGACCTCGATCGGGCTCTTGCCATCCGCCGGCGCGGTCATCTCACCGTCTCCCTCATGTCACCCGTTCTACCGCTTTCCAGCGTTCCGTCGGCCCGGTCCGGCTGGTCCGGCCCGTCGGCCTGCTCCGTCGACGCTGCCGGAGCCTCGGTCGTGGGCGTGGTGTCGCCCATGGTCGGGGCGTTCGGCTCCCCCGCGGAATCGGCGGCGGCAGCCGCCGCGACGTCCTCGGGGAGTGCCGGCAGGGTGAACCGGATCGCGGTGCCCTCCGGCACGTCGGTGTCCACCCAGACGCGGCCGCCGTGGTACTCGACGATCTTCTTGACGATCGCCAACCCGATGCCGGTGCCCGGGTACGCGTCCTTCGAGTGCAACCGCTGGAAGATCACAAAGATCTTGTCGGCGAACTCCGGCTCGATCCCGATGCCGTTGTCCTGGCAGGTGATCTCCCACTCGGCGCCCACCAACCGGGCCGAGACGTGCACCTTCGACGGCACATCCGGGCGGCGGAACTTGATCGAGTTGCTGACCAGGTTGGCCAGCAGGTTGGTCAGCAGCGGTTCCTCACCCGAGATCACCGGCAGCTCGCTCCAGGTCAACTCGGCGTCCGCGTACTGCCGGGCGGCCTCGGTCTGGCCGGCCACGTCGCCCATCACCTTGTTGAGGTCGACCTCGACGAAGCCGGTGGTGAGCCGCCCGATCCGGGAGAACGCGAGCAGGTCGTTGATCAGGCGCTGCATCCGTTGCGCGCCGTCCACAGCGAAGGCGATGTACTGGTCGGCCCGCTCGTCGAGCTGCCCGGCGTAACGGCGCTGGAGCAGCTGACAGAAGCTGGCGACCTTACGCAGCGGCTCCTGCAGGTCGTGCGAGGCCACGTACGCGAACTGCTCCAGGTCACGGTTGGACCGGGTCAGCTCCTCGGCCTGCTTCTGGAGCTGACTGTTCACCCACTCGATCCGCTCGCGGGCGGCCCGGACCTCGGCCAGGTCGGCGGCGATCTTCTGCCGCATCGCGTCCACGTCCTCACCGAGCCGGATGAACTCCGGCGGACCGACGGTGGCGATGCGGTGCTGGTAGTCGCCCTCGGCGACCTCTCGGACCTGGGTGGCCAGGCCGGTCAGTGGCCGGACCACCATCCGGTCCAGCGAGAGCAGCAGCACCGCACCGGCCACGACCACGACCAAGGCGGCCACGATCAGCAGGACGACAAGCACGTTGCTGCTGGTACGCACGTTGGTGGCTGTCTGCTCGCGGGCGGCCAGGACCTCCTCCTGGAGGTCGTTCACCGCCGAGCGCACCTCGTCGAACTGTTGCCGGGCCGCTTCGGTGACCAACGCCTGGCCGGCGGTGGTGCCGCTCTGTGCGGTGGTGGCGATGACCGGCTCCGCGACCGACTGTCGCCACTGCGTGACACGCTCCTCGACGGTCCGCAGCTCCTGGCTGATCTCCGGATAGTCGTCGAGCAGCGTCCGCATCGAGGCGGTGACGCTCCGCTCCTGGGCGAGCCCCTCACGGTAGGGGTTCAGGTCGTCCTGGTCGCCGCTGACCGCGTACCCGCGGATCGCCGTCTCCTGGTCGAGCAGCGCGTTGAGCAGCTCCTGCGACTGCACCCGCAACGGGCCGGTCTCGTTGAGCACCGCGTCGATCTGGGTGCGGTTGCGGGCGGCCATCGCCGCTTCCGCGCTGGCCAGCCCGATCAACAGAAAGCCCACGACGGTAAGCAGGGTGATGACCCGGCGGCGCAGACTCCAGCCGCCGATGACCGGCTTCACCGGCCACCGCCCCGGCTGACCAGCAGCATGGCCACGTCGTCGGCGAGCGGGCCACCGTTGAGCCGCTCGGCTCGCCCGACCAGCCACGCGGGCAGCTCGGGCAGCGACACCGAACGGTTGGCCGGCTCGTCCAGCAAGCCACTGAGGCCGGGCACGTCGAGCCGTTCGTTGCCGGCGCCCACCCGCCCCTCGATCAGGCCGTCGGTGTACATCAACAGGGACCAGTCATCGGTGTCGAACTCCAGGTCGTAGGCGATCGGCCGGCGAGGTCGTACGCCCAGCAGCAGGCCGCCGGGCGCGGGCACCGGGGCGACCCGGCCGCCGGAGAGCAGCAGCGGTGGCGGGTGCCCGGCCAGTCGAACGGTGGCCCGGTTGGCGTCCAGGTCCAGTCTGACGGTGGCCACCGTCGCGAAGATCTCCTGGAGGCGGCGCTCACTCATGAGCACCTGCTCCAGGGCGGGCAGCACCTCGTCGTCCGGCACCCGGGCAAGCACCAGGGCGCGCCAGGCCACCCGCAGCTCGACCCCGAGCGCTGCCTCGTCCACCCCGTGCCCACAGACGTCGCCGACGATCAGGTCGAGGCGGTCCGGGTGGGTCTGCACCACGTCGAAGAAGTCTCCGCCGATCAACGCGGCGTGCCGGCCCGGCCGGTAGAAGGTGTGCACAGCGACCTGGTCGGTCGTCATCAGCGGTTGGGGCAGCAGGCCGCGTTCGAGTCGGGCCGACTCGGCTTGGCGCAGCTCGACCTCGCGCAGCCGGCGGGCGTTCTCGTCGGCGCGCTTTCGCTCCACGGCGTAGCGCAGCGCCCGGGTCAGCAGCACCCCGTCGACCTGACCCTTGACCAGGTAGTCCTGGGCACCCTCGGCGACCGCCACGACGCCCAGGTGCTCGTCGGTGCGGCCGGTCAGCACGCAGACCGCGGCGCCGCTGGACATCTCCAACACCTGGCGCAGCCCGTCCAGCCCCTGCGCGTCGGGCAGGCCCAGGTCGAGCAGGACGCAGTCGACGTCGTTGATCCGCTGCCGCGCCTCGCGGAGGCTGGTGGCGACCAGCAGGTCGATCATCGAGTTCGTCTCGGCGAGCAGCTCACCGACCAGGAAGGCGTCGCCCTCGTCGTCCTCCACCAGCAGCACCCGCAACCGCTCACCCGGCGGCAGGTTGGCGTGCCGCGCCAGGCCACCATGCGGGTACGGCACAACTGGGGAACCGGCCAAGCCGGCCCCCCGGTGCGGCCGGGTCACCGCCGCGAGACGCGGGAGTTCGCTGGTGATGTTGGGCTCCTTTCGAGTGCCCTGCTGATCCTGTATTAGACAACGGTCGCACACAACACGATGCCTGCGGCGCGGGCGGGGATGGGGCGCATCACTGCTCGGCCGGGGACAAACCGGGCGGCTGATGGATGCCTGACGTACCGGCCATCCCATCCGCAGCCCCCGACCGGCAGGATGATCCCACCCCAGGCCCCACCACCCCCCGAGGAGTTCCCGTGGGCGCACCCACCACCCCGGCCACGACGGGCACGCCGCCCCGTCCGATTCCGGGCGTACCCCCTGCCAGCCGCGCGCTGACCCGGCCGCGTCGGCGGCTCGTGGCCGCCGCGGCGGCGCTGGTCGCGCTGGCCGCGGTCGGCGCCGGCAGTCTGCTCGATCTGCGCACCCCGGCCCCGAAGTCGGTCGACGCGCCAACTGGCGAGTTCAGCGCCGGCCGCGCGTACGAGGACGTCCAGGTGATCGCCGCCCGGCCGCACGTCGCCGGCAGCCCGGCCAACGAACAGGTCCGCGCGCACCTGGAGCAGCAGTTACGGGGGCTGGGTCTGGAGACCGAGGTGCAGGACACTGTGGCGCCGGAGGCCGGTCAGCTCAGCGGGGCGGCGGGCGGGGCGACAGTGGCCCGGGTCCGCAACGTGGTGGCCCGGCTGCCCGGCACCGACTCGACGGGTCGCCTCTTCCTGGTCTCCCACTACGACTCGGTCCAGACCGGGCCGGGCGGCAACGACGACGCGGCCGGCACGTCGACCATCTTGGAGGTGGCCCGCGCGCTGACCACCGGCCCCCGGCCACGAAACGACATCGTCTTCGTGCTGACCGACGCCGAGGAGGCGTGTCTCTGCGGCGCGGCCGCGTTCGCCGCCAGCCACCCGCTGGCCGCCGACGGTGGTGTGGTGCTCAACCTGGAGGCGCGGGGCTCCACCGGGCCGGTGATCATGTTCGAGACGTCCCGGAACAACGCGAAGCTGGTGGACATCTTCGGCCGGGCCGCCCCGCACCCGGTCGGCACCTCGTTCGCTGTGGAGATCTACCGCGCGTTGCCCAACGACACCGATTTCACCGCCTTCCTCGATCAGAAGTTCGTCGGGCTGAACTCGGCGTACATCGACGGGGGCGCGATCTACCACACGCCGTTGGACACCCCGGCCGCCATGGACCGGGGCAGCCTCCAGCAGCACGGGGACAACGCGTTGGGCCTGGCCCGGGAGTTCGGTGGCACCGACCTGACCGACCTGCGCTCCGGGCACGACGCCACCTACTTCCCCGTCCCCGGCGGGCTGGTCCGCTACCCGGGCTGGCTCACACTGCCGCTGGCCCTGCTCGCGGTGGCACTGGTCGCCGGACTGGCCTGGCTGACCCGCCGGAGCGGCCGGGCCAGCACCGGCCGGCTGGCCGCCGGCTTCGCGCTGGCCCTGGTGCCGATCGTCGCCGCGCCGGTCGCCGCCCAACTGTTCTGGCTGGCGATCACCACGATCCGACCGGGGTACGCGGAGCTGCTCGACCCGTACCGGCCGATCTGGTACCGGCTGGCCGTCCTGGCGCTCGCCACCGCCATCCTGTTCGCCTGGTACGCGCTGACCCGCCGCCGGATCGGCCCGGCCGCGCTCGCCGTCGGCGGGCTGGCCTGGCTGGCAGTGCTCGGGGTGCTGCTCGCCGTGGCGGTGCCGGGCGGGGCGTACCTCACCACTGTGCCGGCGCTGGCCGGCGCCCTCGGCGGGCTGGTCGCGCTGCGTACCCGACAGACCGGACCGTGGCCGGTGGTGGCGGTGACGGCCGCCGCGGCAGTGGGTGTGGTCATCCTGCTGCCCACAGTGGTGCTGCTATTCCCCGCGCTGGGGATGGCAATGGGCGGGGTGGCCGCGCTGGTCGCGGTGTTGCTCGGCCTGGTCGCCCTGCCGGTGGTCGACCTGCTGCACCCGCAGGCCGGCGGCCAGCGCGGTCTGCTCGCGCTGCGGGCCCGGCGGCTCGCGGCGCTGCCGGCCGGCGCCGCCGCGGTGGCGGCGGTGGTGCTCGCCGGGGTCGGCCTGGCCGTCGACCGCTTCGACGCCGCCCACCCCGCGCCGACCCACCTGATGTACGCCATGGACGCCGGCACTGGCCAGGCCCGCTGGTTGAGTGACGAGACCGACCCACAGCCGTGGACGGACGGCTACGTGGACAAGGTGACCAGCGTCGAGGACGACTTCCCCGGGCTCGGCGGCGACGCGCTACGGACCGGGCCGGCGCAGGCGGCGGACCTGCCGGCGCCGAAGCTGGAGGTGCTCGCCGACAACGCCGTCCGCGACGAGCGCACGCTGCGGTTGCGACTCACTCCGCAGCGGGCGGTCCGGGTCGCCACCCTGCACGTCGAGACGGTCACCGCCACGGTGCTGCGGGCCGAGGTGGCAGGCCGCGTGGTGCCCGTGCAGCAGGGTGGCCGCCGGTGGGGCTTCGGACTGGTCTTCCATGCTCCGCCGCCGGAAGGTGTCGAGATCACGCTCACGCTCCAGCGTTCCGCAGGACCGGTGCCGATTCGGGTCATGGACGCCAGTGACGGGCTGGACGCGCTGCCCGGATTCCGCCCCCGACCGCCGGCCGTCGGCGTCGTCGGGTCGCACACCTCCGAGATGCTGGCGGTCGCTCGCACCTATCCCATCTGATGGACGGCCGGGTGGTCCGGCGGAGCGATTCATCCGCCGGACCACCGCCTTTCCTCTCGACCGGAAATGCCACCTGGCGTCGAATCCGTCAGCCCACCGGTTCGGGTTGGCCGGCCCCGATCCGGTGCCAGCGGTTGCCGTCGTGATCGGTGAAGGTGAGGTCCACCAGAACGGTGTCCGCCGGGCGTAGCCGATGCTCCGCCGCGACGGTGACGAAGAGGTCGTGCACGTCACGGCCGGGGATCCGACGCACCTGCTCCTCGACCTTCCCCGCCTACCGCATCGTGCAGGCGCAGTGGGCCGCAACGGCGGATACTCCGGCGATGACCCTGCCACCGCCGCAGCTAGCCGACTGCTAGCCAAGAACAGACGTGGCGTCCAGCCCGCGCCGATCTTGCAGTTTCTGTCGCCGAAAAGCGTGGAATGCTCTTTAAGTCGGGACAGAAAGTGCAAGATCGCGGCATTGGGGGGACCCGGGCGACCAATGCCCGAGGGAGCAGTCGATCCGCACTGATTAGTGCCGGTTCAGTCGTCGAAGCGTCTTTCCCAGATCGGTGCCTGAATGTCGTAGCTGCGCACCAGTCCTCCACGGGCCGCCAGCGTCTGCTCCGCAGCCCTTAGCCAGTCGAGGTAGAAGTCAGTGAAGGTCACGTGCATGCCGTCCTGGTGGCGCAGAGGCACGATCACGTCGCTCGAGGCGCGCCGATCGAACCAGATGTTGCCGCGTTCGGTGCCGGAGACGACAAGCAGCGTGTAGAAGCCGCATCCGTTGTCGCTGAGATATACCACCCCAGTGGTCTGTGCCCGCTCAAGGTCGTTGCTGCGCCGGTTCCACGCTGCCCAGCCGGCCTCGTCTGAGAGCTGCGGCTTCATAGCTTCGAGCTCGTCCCACTGACCTTCGTACGAGTCCTGGTCTGGAAACGGCGTCGTCAGAGCCCCATGGTCCGTCTCCTGGTCGTCCTCCCATGCCCAGCAGCCGGAGCTGCGCGATAACCGGCGGAGGTTTACCGGCCCGATCCCGCCGGAGTCGACATGCAGCAGGAACTCCCGGTATCCGCCGGGCAAGGTGACACCGAACTGCTGCTCCGCGTCGGTGAGTTCGCTGTCGGTCAGAGGAGCCGGCGGGCGATGACCGGGCAAGAGGGGGGAACCGGATCGGTCCGTCAGGGCACTACGCACCCGAAGTGTGCGGCTTCGTACCGCATCCCAGTCTGTCTCCACGTCCGGTCCGCTTCGCTCTGCCTACAGGCCAAGCGGGACGGGTTGGGTTGGTGCTCCGTCAGCGATCAATGCGGCCAACGGCGTGGCGAGGTCTCGGGGCGAGAACAGTTCCGGACCGCGGTGTTCGCTGATCTCCGACAGCGACCACCAACGCCAGCCGATGACGTGCTCGGCGGCGAGTTCCTCATCGCTCATCGAACCGCGCGGCGTGAACGAGGCGGTCCGAACGAGGAAGTAGTCGTTCACGATGCCATCGTGACCGGGTGCGAACCCAGCGGCGACTATCTCCTGGCGCCAGACCTGAGGCGGGTCGGCATCGAGAGCAAGGCCGACCTCTTCGCGCAGCTCTCGCCGCAGGGCGGCCAGTGGCGTCTCGCCGTCTTCGACGCCACCCCCGGGAGTGATCCACACGACGATCGTGCCTGCGGGATCGGGAATGGCGAGTCGTAGCAGCAGAACACGGTCGTCCTCATCGACGACGACCGCACGCGCCGATCGCCGCAGGTTCACCGTCGACATCAGGACACCCTACGGGTCAACGATCACCGTCGACGCCCAGCTCGACGCTGCGCCCTGATGTGGCTGTTCGGCCGTGCTCACACACAGAATCAGCGGCCGAGGCGGCACGGTAGGCACTCGCGGCCCACGGCCGGCGACGGCGTCCGCGAGGGGCGCTGCCAGGTCGCCGCTGTAGGTACCGTGCGGAAATGACAAGGAGCGAGCGAATCGCGGACCAGTTGGACCGGCACTGGCACAAGAACCTGCGGCCGCGGCTGCACGGTCTTGCCGATGAGGAGTACTTCTGGGAGCCGGTACGTGGCTGTTGGAGCATCCGCCCACGTGGCACGTCGGCCGCACCGATGTCGGCGGGTTCCGGGAAGTGGACGATGGACTTCGCGTCCCCTGACCCGGTGCCGGCGCCGGTGACCACGATTGCCTGGCGGCTGGCGCACATCATCGTCTCCTGCCTGGGCTATCGGGTCGGATGGCACTTCGGCGGCCAGGACGTCGACTCTCAGACGTTCGCCTACGCGGGGACCGCTGACGAGGCGCTGAGACAGCTCGATGAGACGTACGGGAGGTGGAACGCGGGGGTCCGTGAACTCTCCGACGCCGACCTGGAGAATCCGCCCACCGTGGGTCCCGAGCGGTTTCGCATGGAAGGCATCGTCCTGCACGTCAACAGGGAACTGATCCATCACGGCGCCGAGATTTCCCTGCTGCGCGACCTCTACCGCTGGCAGGACGAAGCCGCACCGCGATCAATGAGTCGGCAAGCGGCACCGAGCCTCCTAGCGTTCCCGGAATGAGCAGGAGCGACGAGCGTGACATGGTCCGACGCGGGTACGACGCACTCTCGTACCACTATCGATCGGACGACGCTGACGACGGCCAGTACGCTCCCTGGCTCGCCGGCTTACACCAGCGCCTACCTGCCTCAGCAGCAATCCTCGACCTCGGATGCGGCTGTGGGGTGCCGGTCGCCCGCTCCCTCGCCAATGCTGGACACCGCGTCACAGGCGTTGACATCAGTGAGGTGCAGATTGAGCGGGCACGCCCTCTTCTGGGCACAGCGCCCACAGGGCTGACCTGGTCCGAGCCGGAGGTCAAGTGCCGTGACGCTTCTACTTCCAGCGGAAGTGCACGAAGAGGCGGCCGAAGTTCTTCGAGTCCTTCTCGACCCGGTGGTAGAGCTGCTTGACGTCCTTCTGGTCGAGGAACCGCAGCACCCGCTTCTTGAGCTGGCCGGACCCCTTGCCGGGGATGATCTCGACGAGGGTGGCCTTCTTCGCCACCGCCTCGTCCATGATCCCGCGCAACGCCCGGTCGATGTCCTGGCCCTTGTTGAAGATCTCGTGCAGGTCCAGCTTGAGCTTCATGCCGCAGCCCCCGGCCGGTCAGGTCCCATGTCCGCCATCCTAGGCGCGGCCGCCGGCCCGCCAATCGGGCGACGGAAGGGGCGGCCCCGAAGGACCGCCCCTGTCATGGAACTGCGCACCGTCAGCGCCTGCCGCCCACACGGGTCTCCACCCGCTCCAGCGCGGTCCGGTAGTCGTCGTTGGCCGCGTACATCGCGGCGGCGATCCGCAGGTGCCGCAGCGCGTCGGTGTGTCGGTTGAGCCGCTCCAGCGTCCGGCCGAGCACGTGGTGCGCGTAGTGGTCGCTCGGGTCCCGTTCGACAAGCTCGCGCAGATGCTCCTCGGCCCGGTTGAGCTGGGCCGACTGGAAGTACGCCCGGGCCAGCAGTTGCCGGACCGCCGCGTTGCCGGGTTCGGCGTCGATGATCGGCTCCAGCAGTCGAGCTGCCCCGCTGGGGTCACCGGTTTCGAAGAACATGGTCGCCCGCCGGTAGTCCGCCAGAAGATCCATCTGCCACCTCCTCGGGTCGCACCGTCACCTGTTCCGACGCTGGCACAACACCGAGAGTTTGGCGACTGTTCCCGGGGTCGAGATCGGGTCAGTTCCGGCCGGCCGACGGGCACCGAAGGGTCAGGTGCGGGCGTCCCGGCGTCCGGCGGAAAGTTCCCAGGCGCGGACACCGCCGACGATTCCGGCGGTGTTGGGCACCACCACCACGTCGTCGCCCATCCGGGCCAGTTGCTCGGGCCGGATCAGTCGGGAGTTGCCCCCACCCAGGTAGAGCCGATCCCAGCGGAACACCGGGCGCAGCCCGTCCACCACCTGGCGGATCCGGCGGGACCAGAACGCGTCGCCGAGCCGCCGTCGTTCCGGCTCACCGACGTACGTGTCGTAGGTGGTGCCCCAGCGCACCGGCGCGTGCGACAACTCCAGGTGCGGTGCGAGCACACCGCCGTCGAAGAGCGCGCTGCCCAGCCCCGTCCCCAGGGTCAGCACCAGCTCGCAGCCGGTGCCGGCGACCACTCCGGCGCCGTGCACCTCGGCGTCGTTGAGCACCAGCGCCGGCACCCCGAACGCGTCGGCCAGCGCGCCGCGCGCGTCCCAGCCGGACCACTCGGCTTGCAGGTCCGGGTCGACCCGGCTGCGGGGGCCGTTGCGGGTCACGTAGTGCGGCGTGCTCACCACCACTCCGTGCCGGATCATCCCGGGTACGCCGACAGTGATCCGGTCCGCCGTTGGCAGGCGCCCGCCGAGATCCAGCAGGGTCCGGACGAACAGCGCGGGCGGCAACGGGTACGGGGTAGGCACCCGCAGCGGCCGGGCCCGCATCGTTCCCGCCTCGTCGAGCACGGACGCCTTGATGCCCCCGCCGCCACAGTCGATCGCCAGTGTGGTCACCACGTCGTTGAGTCTGCCCGCTGCCGGCCGGTCGTATGCGGGCGGCCGGATAGGCTGCCGTCCTGATGAGCGCCACGATGATCGTCAAGGACCTGGCCGCCGGGCACGGCGACCGCCCGCTCTTCGCCGGATTGGACCTGGTGGTCGCCCCCGGCGACGTGGTCGGGCTGGTCGGGCCGAACGGGGCCGGCAAGTCGACGCTGCTGCGTACCCTCGCCGGGTTGTTGCCGGTCGAGGCCGGCAGCGTGCGGCTCAGCCCGCCCACCGCGAGCGTCGGACACCTGCCGCAGGAGCCGGAACGGCGACCGGGCGAGACGGTACGGGACTTCCTCGCACGCCGGACCGGGGTGACCGCCGCGCAGGCGGCGTTGGACGCGGCGACCGAGGCGCTGACCGCCGGGGCGGCGGGTGCCGACGACGCGTACGGCGACGCGCTGGAGCGCTGGCTCTCCCTCGGCGGCGCCGACCTGGACGAACGCGCCGAGCAGGTGAGCGCCGACCTGGGGCTCGCTGTCGACCTGGATCACCCGACGACCGGGCTCTCCGGCGGTCAGGCGGCTCGGGCCGGGCTCGCGTCGCTGCTGCTCAGCCGGTACGACGTGTTCCTGCTCGACGAGCCGACGAACGACCTGGACTTGGCGGGGTTGGAGCGGCTGGAGGAGTTCGTCACCGGCCTGCGGGCCGGCACGGTGCTGGTCAGCCACGACCGGGAGTTCCTCACCCGCACTGTGACCCGGGTCGTGGAGCTGGACCTGGCGCAGCAGCAGGTGCACCACTACGGCGGCGGCTACGCGGCCTACCTGGAGGAGCGCGAGGTGGCCCGCCGGCACGCCCGTGCGGACTTCGAGGAGTACGCCGACACCAAGGCCGGGCTGGAGGCTCGGGCCCGCACCCAGCGTGGGTGGATGGAGAAGGGCGTACGGAACGCCCGCCGCAAGGCCACCGACAACGACAAGATCGGTCGCAAGTTCCGCAGCGAGTCGAGCGAGAAGCAGGCCGCCAAGGCCAAGCAGACCGAACGGCTGATCGAACGGCTCGACGTCGTCGAGGAGCCCCGCAAGGAGTGGGAGCTGCGGATGGAGATCGCCGCCGCACCCCGCGCCGGCGCCGTCGTGGCCACGCTGCGCGGAGCCGTGGTACGCCGTGGCGGCTTCACCCTCGGCCCGGTCGACCTCCAGATCGACTGGGCGGACCGGGTCGCTGTGACCGGGGCGAACGGCTCGGGCAAGTCCACCCTGTTGGCCGCGCTGCTGGGCCGACTGCCGCTGGACGCCGGCACCGCCTCGCTCGGGCCCGGCGTGGTGGTCGGCGAGGTGGACCAGGCCCGCGGGCTGTTCCTCGGCGACGTGCCGCTGATCGACGCGTTCGAGGCGGCCGTACCCCACCTGTCGCCGGCGGACGCGCGGACCCTGCTGGCCAAGTTCGGCCTGCGGGCTGCGCACGTGCCCCGACCGGCGGCCACCCTCTCCCCCGGTGAGCGGACCCGGGCCGCGCTGGCCCTGCTCCAGGGCCGTGGGGTCAACCTGCTGGTGTTGGACGAGCCCACCAACCACCTGGACCTGCCCGCCATCGAGCAGCTCGAATCGGCGCTGGCCAGCTACCCCGGAACGCTGCTGCTGGTCACCCACGACCGGCGGATGCTGGCCGCCATCGAGACCAACAGGCGACTGCGGGTCGACGCCGGGCGGATCGCCGAGGATTGATCCGTGCCCGCGGGCCGGCGCGGGGTGAGAATGACGCCATGCTCAAGTGGGAGTACGCCCTGCTGGTCCGCCGCCGCCAGGCTGCGACAAACGACCTCGGCTGGGAGGTCGTCTTCGTCTGGTACGGGCCGGACGGCTCGATGGTCGACGTGACGCCGTACGGCGACACTTCGCTGGCCCACCTGAACCGGGCCGGCGACCAGGGCTGGGAGTTGGTCGCGATGAGCGAGGACCCGTCCCTGCCCGGCAACCACGAACTGCACCGCTACCACCTCAAGCGGCCGAAGCCCGCCGACCCGCCGCCTCGCCAGCGGATGCGCGGGGGCCGCCGCACCCTCTCCGGCTGACCCGACCGCGCCGGGCCGACTGCTGTGGCATGAGCCGAGTTGGTCGTTCGCGGCTCGCCCGTGCGCGGGCGGAGCCGATGTGTGCGTTGAGCGTGATGCCACAGAGTCATCGTGATGCCTGTGTGGCATCAGGATGACTGCGGTCCTGCCCCGAATCCTGCGACACCCCCATCGCTGGGCCGCGCCCGAGTCGGCAACGAGGTGGACGAGCGGGGCATACCGGGCGCGATTGCGGGTATCGCGCGGCGGGAGGTGGCCCGAATGGTCGCTTTGGCACAGACTCCGCCCTCGGCCGACCGGCTGCGGGCGATAGACGATTTCCTCGCCCAGGCGTGGGCGGACCAGGTCCGCCACGATGATCGGTTGCGGGACCTGGCGGTCGAGGTGCGGTTCGACCGGGGGGTGGCCCATCTGAGCGGAGAGGTGGCCGAGCCCGGCCAGTTACGGCTGGCGCGGGACCTGGTGGGGCGGCTGGCGGGTGTCTACGGCGTCTGGTGCCGGGTCGGCATCGGCGGGCGGGCACCGGTGGTGGTGGACCTCGGTTGTGGGCCGACCAAGCAGTGGTCGAGCAACCTGGGGCTGGACATCTATCCGGCGCCCGGCGTGGATGCCGTGGCGGACCTGTCCGGCTCGCTACCGCTCGCCGACAACTCGGTGGACGTCCTCTTCGCGGTGCACATCCTGGAGCACCTGATCGACTTCCTGCCGCTGGTCGACGAGTGTCATCGGGTGCTCCGCCCCGGTGGGGTGCTGCACGTGATGAGCCCCTGGTGGGGGCATGTGAACGCGGTGGCCGACCCTACCCACGTCCGGCTGATGGACGTGCAGACGTTCAAGGGGATCTGCCAGCTCCGGCCACCGGGCACGCCGCGCTGGTACCCGTTGCACGCGGGCTGCGACGGCGCCTCGATCTTCGCCGACCTGACGCCCCTCCCCCCGGACGCCGACCCGGCACCGCCGTCCCACCTGGCCCGCTTCTTCGACTAGCGGGTCCCTGTGGACTCGCGCAGTTCCAGGCGGTAGGGGGCGCGGAGTTCTCGGGCGGGGACTGTGGGGTCACCGTCAAGGCGGTTGGCGAGGAGTTGGACGGCCAGGCGGGCGATCTGCTCCTTGTCCGGGGCGACGGTGCTCAGGGTCGGGGTGGCGAACCTGCCGTCCTCGATGTCGTCGAAGCCGACTACCGCCACGTCCTCGGGCACCCGCAGGCCGGCCTCGTGCAGCGCGCGCAGGGCACCGAGGGCCAGCGTGTCGTTGAAGCAGAAGACGGCGTCGGGGCGTACCCCGGAGGTGAGCAGGCCCCGCATCGCGGCCGCGCCGTCGGCGCGGTGCCAGGCCGGCGCGGACGCCACCAGGGCCTGGTCGTAATCGAGGCCGGCGGCGCGCAGCGCGTCGCGGTAGCCGGCCAGGCGCAGCCGGGCGCTGGCGCCCTCGTCGGTGCGCTGCGCGCCGACGGCAGCGATCCGGCGGCGACCCAACTGGATCAGGTGGCCGGTGATCTCCCGGGCCGCTGCCACGTTGTCGATCACCACCCGATCTGCCGGGCAGTGTTCGATCCGCTCGCCCAGCAGAACCATCGGGGTGCCATCCAGACCGGCCAGGTCCGCAGCGGTGAGCGCCGACGGACTGAGGATGAGCCCGTCGATCAGGTGGTCAGTGATACCGGAGGCGAGCACCCGTTCCTGGTCACGCCGGCCGCCGGTCTGGTCGATCAGCACCGTCCAGCCATGCTCGGCGGCTGCGGTGACCACGTGACGGGCCAGTTCGGCGAAGTACGGGATGTCCAGTTCCGGAACCGCCAGCGCGATCACGCCGGTGCGTCCCTTGCGGAGGTGACGGGCGGAGAGGTTGGGTCGGTAGTTGAGTTCGACTATCGCCTCCTCGACCCGGGCCCGGGTGTCCGGTCGCACGTGCACGTGGCCGTTCACGACGTTGGAGACGGTCTTGACGGAGACGCCGGCCCGTTCGGCCACGTCCTTGAGTCTGTGTCGCACGCCGCAACCTCCCCGAGGTGACGGGCGCACCATACCGTCAGCCACCCTCCTGCACGGCGGGCTCGTGCTGGGCCAGCCGGTTGCGGCGGTGGCCGTAGCCGAAGTAGATCACCGCGCCGAGCAGCATCCAGGCCAGGAACCGCAGCCAGGTCTCCACCGACAGGTTGAGCATCAGGTAGAAGCAGGCCAACGCCGAGACGATCGGCAGCACCGGTGAGAACGGCACCCGGAACGGCCGCTCCAGGTCGGGCCGCTTGCGGCGCAGGATCGGCACCGCCACCGACACGAGGACGAACGCGCAGAGCGCGCCGATGCTGACCAGATCGGCCAGCGCGGACAGCGGCAGGAAGCCGGCCAGCAGCGCGACCGCCACCGTCATGATCGCCGAGATCCGGTACGGGGTGCCCCAGCGCGGGTGCACCTTCGCGATCGAGGGCGGGATCAAACCGTCCCGGGCGATGGCGAAGCCGATCCGGCCCATCGCCACCAGGTCGACCAGGATGACGCTGGTCAGGCCCGCGACCGCGGCGATGGAGACCAGCACGGCGGCCCAGCCCGCGCCGACCGACTCGAAGGCCGACGCGATCGGGGCGCCCCGGTCGATCTCGGTGTACGGCACCATCCCGACCACCACCAGCGAGACGCCGATGTAGAGCACCGTGGAGATCAGCAAGGTGCCGAGCAGACCCAGGGTGAGGTCCCGCTTGGGCTTCCTCGTCTCCTCGCCCAGGTTGGCAACGGCCTCGAAGCCGGTGTACGCGAAGAAGACCACTGCGGCGGCGCTGAGCACCCCGACGAAGCCGAAGACCGACGGCTCCAGTCCGAAGAGCGCCTGCGTGACAGGCTGCTTGATGCCGTCGTCGCCGCTACCGGCGGGCTCGGCCGGCGGGATGAACGGGGTGAGGTTGGCGGCCTTGACGAAGAACAGCCCGGCCACCACCACGAAGACGCAGATGGCCACCTTGACCAGCACCAGCAGGTTGGTGATCCGGGCGGATTCCCGGATGCCGACGATCGCCACGATGCCGAGGATCAGCACGATGGCGATGGCGCCCACGTTGACGGTGCTGCCCTCCTCGCCGAACCACCGGGTCGGCAGGTCGAGCAGTTCGGCGAGGTAGCCGGACCAGCCTCGGGCCACCACCGCGGCGCCGAGCGCGAACTCCAGCAGCAGGTCCCAGCCGATGATCCAGGCGACGATCTCGCCCATCGTGGCGTACGCGTAGGTGTAGGCGCTGCCGGCGGTCGGCACGCTGGAGGCCAGCTCGGCGTAGCAGAGGGCGGCGAGCAGGGCGACCACCCCGGCGATGGCGAAGGAGATCACCACGCCCGGCCCGGCGCTGTCCCGAGCCTCGATCCCGGTGAGGGTGAAGATGCCGGTGCCGATCACGATGCCGATGCCGAAGCCGGTGAGGTCGACAGCGCCGAGCCGTCGCTTCAGCCCGAGCTGGCCGTCGCTGCCGTCCGCCTCACCTTGGGCTATCACGTCCTTGATTGGTTTTGTGCGCAGCACGGACACCCGGTCACCCCTCCCACCGTGCGACCACCTCCGTGGCGGCCGGTGATCGCCGTTGCTACCCACCGGCGCGATTGGTCAACCACGAACTCTTGCGGCGATGGCCAGATTGTGAAAATTTCCTACCAGCAACGCGGACATCGACGGCGAATCTTGCCGCACACCGCGCGAACCATCCGGGAGCCCCAACGAAGGGACACACCGCATGAAAGCCACCCGACTCGGAGTCGCCGGGCTGGTCGCAGCCCTGCTCGGCACGTTCGTCACCACCACCCCCGCGAGCGCCGTACCCAGCGCGGCCGACACCACCACCGCCACCTGCGCCACCGACCCGGCCACTCCGAAACGGCAGTTCCGGGCCATGTGGATCTCCTCGGTGGTCAACATCGACTGGCCCAGCAAGGCGTCCCAGACCAGCCCGGACCGGGTCGCGGCCCAGCAGGCCGAGTACCGCGAACTGCTCGACCTTGCCGGGCGACTGCACCACAACGCGGTCGTGGTGCAGGTCCGGCCCACCGCCGACGCGCTCTGGCCCTCGCCGTACGAGCCCTGGTCGGAATACCTGACCGGGGCACGCGGCCAGGACCCGGGCTGGGACCCGCTGGCCTTCCTGGTCGACGAGTCGCACAAGCGGAACCTGGAGTTCCACGCCTGGTTCAACCCGTACCGCGTCTCCATGCCGGCCCCCGGTGGCGCCGGCGCAGACCTGACCCAGCTCGCCCCCGGCCACCCGGCCCAGCAGCACCCCGACTGGACCTTCGCCTACCCACCGGCCGGCGTGGCTGGCAGTCGGCTCTACTACAACCCCGGAATCCCCGAGGTCCGCGAGTTCGTCCAGACCGCCATGATGGACGCCGTCAAGCGGTACGACATCGACGGCGTCCACTTCGACGACTACTTCTACCCCTACCCCAGCGGCACGTACCAGGTGCCTGACGACGCGACCTTCGCGGCCCACAACCGGGGCTTCACCGACCGGGCCGACTGGCGGCGGGACAACATCAACCTGCTGATCCAGGAGATGAACGGCAAGATCAAGGCGGCGAAGCCGTGGGTGAAGTTCGGCGTCAGCCCGTTCGGCATCTGGCGCAACAAGACCGCCGACCCGCTCGGTTCGGACACCACCGGCAGCCAGTCGTACGACATCATCTCCGCCGACACCCGCAAGTGGATCAAGCAGGAGTGGGTCGACTACGTGGTGCCGCAGCTCTACTGGTACATCGGCCAGTACCCGGCCGCCGACTACGCGCGCCTCGTGCCGTGGTGGGCCGAGACGGTGCGCGGCACCCGCGTGCAGCTCTACATCGGCCAGGCCGACTACAAGAGCGGTGACCCGGCGTACGGGCCGTACTGGCAGAACCCGCGTGAGCTGTCCGACCACCTGACGCTCAACCGGTCGTACCCGGAGGTGCAGGGCAACGTGCACTTCTCAGCGGTGCAGGTGCGGGCCAACCGGCTCGGCGCCACCGACATCTACGCGGGCGAGCACTACTCCCGGCCGGCGCTGGTGCCGACCATGCCCCACCTGCCGGCCCGGCCGCTGCTCTTCCCAGTGATCAGCAAGGCGACCCGGCAGGCAGACGGGGTCCGGCTGACCTGGCGGCAACCCGCCGACGGCGTCGGCCCGCTCGGCACTGCCACCTCGTACGCGATCTACCGGTTCGACGGCACCATGCTGCCCGGCCGGTGTGCCACTGCCGACGCCGCGCACCTGGTCGACACCGTCCGCGCCACGCCCGGCAACGCCCAGTCCTGGGTGGACACCTCGGCCGAGCCCGGTCGGCGCTACACCTACCAGCTGACAGCCGTGGACCGGTCGGCGAACGAGAGCCCCGCCAGCCCGCCGGCATTCGTCAGGCGCTGATCGCCCCTCTGAATGCCCCGGACGCCTCGCGCGTCCGGGGCATTCGTCTGTTTCAACGTATGTCACCAATAGTTGGCGATGTGCATACCGCCTAGTTGATCAGCTGATCGACACTCATCGACATCCGGTAACCCGCCGGTAACTTCCGTCCCACCCGCTCACCCCCGCGGAGGTAAACCGTGCCCCGACGTCTCGCCACCCTGCTCGCCTCGGGCGCGTTAGCGCTGCTCGCCACCCTCGCCATCGCCTCCCCCGCCGCCGCCGTCACCCCCGCCCAACGACTCTCCGTGCTGTCCAGTTGGACCCAGACCAGCGCGTCCAGCTACAACTCGTGGAACAGCGCCCGGGTCAATCGGGCACCCTGGGCCGAGTACAACTTCAACTGGTCCACCGACTACTGCTCGTCCAGCCCGGACAACCCGCTCGGCTTCACCTTCAACCTGGGCTGCTACCGGCACGACTTCGGCTACCGCAACTACAAGGCGGTCGGCCAGTTCTCCGCCAACAAGTCCCGCCTCGACAGCGCCTTCTACGAAGACCTGAAGCGCGTCTGCACCACGTACAACTCGGTCGTCCGGCCGGCCTGCTACAGCCTGGCCTGGACCTACTACCAGGCGGTCAGCATCTTCGGTTCGGTAGCGGCCGTCCAGCAGGCCGACATCGACCGCGCCGCCCGAATGAAGGCCCAAGCCGAAGCCAACGCCGCAACCCACTAACCCCACCCCACCCCCACCACCCGCGTTGATCAAGAGGTTTCGGTCACCGGAAGCGCGTTTCCTGACGCAAACCTCTTGATCAACAAGGGTGGGGGTGGGAGGGCAGGGTGGGGGGCGGAGATGGGGTTAGGCGCGTTCGGTTCTGGTGGCTGGGTGGCGGTCGGGGTCGGCGGGAAGGCGGGGGGTTGGTTGGGACAGGCCGGTGCTGAAGCGGGTCGAGTCCGCTGCCAGGTCCGGGTGTTCCACGTCGAGTGCCAGCGCCGCGGCCTCGTCCAGCCCCAACTCCGCACCCTCGCCGTACGCGTCGTCGAAGGCCGCGTCGCCCAGCACCGCGCGCAACTCCCCCTGCTGCTCGGCCCAGTAACCGCCGAAGATGCCGGGGGTGGCACGCATGCTCGCGCGGGTTGCCTGCGCTGCCCCGAACAGGCGGGCGGCGGTCAGCCGCTCCCCGCCGATCGCGCAGCGCACCGCTACCGCGTTCAAGGTGTCGCACGCCCGGCCGTGGTAGCCGTGGCCCATCCGGGAGCGCAGCGCCACCAACAGATGCTCATGTGCGGCGATCACGTCGCCGCGGGCCAGCGCGACCATGCCGAGCAGCATGTCCACCGAACGTCGGCCCCGCTCCACGGGCCGGGCCGCCTCCACCGGACGTACCGCGCCCAGCAGCTCCGCAGCCTCCTCCAGGGCGCCCCGCCGCCAGAGCAACTCGGCCAGGCTGAAGACCGCGAACAGCGCCTCGCCGACCACGTCCTGCCCGTGCGCCCAGTCGATGACCTCCCGACACACCCGCTCGGCCTCGACGAACTGCCCCATGTCGACAAGCGGCGCGGCCCTGCCGGCGAGCACCCGGGCCAGCAAGCCGGCGTCGCCGGCCTGCCGGGCCGCTGCCTCAGCCCGCTGGGAGTAGCGCAGCTCCTCGGCGAACTCGCCGTCGGCGCTGGCATGCAGCGAATGCATGTGGTACGCCGCCGCCAGCTCCGCCTCCGGGATCCGCTCCCCCGTCTCCGCGATCCGTCCGTACAGCCGGAACAGCCACAGCCGCCCCTCGCGGGCCAGGCCCCGCTCCAGCCACCACTGGTCCAGCCCACCCGCCAGACCGAGGCCGGCACGGGCGTTGCCTCCGGTGGCGCACCACCGCAGCGCGGCGCGCAGCTCACCGGCCAGTGGATCGAGGGCATACAGCGACAGCGTCACCGGCCTGCCGTCCTGGCCCAGGTGGGCCCGGTCCAACGCGTGCGCCGACCAGGCCACGTGCCGGTCCCGAGCGGCCTGCTCCTCGCCCGCCTCGGCCAAACGTCGCGCCGCGTACGCCCGGATGGGGTCGAGCATCCGGTAGGTGCTGCCGGCGGCACGCGGCTCGGCCAACACCATCGACTTGTCCACCAGGACCGAGAGCGGGTCCAGCGGATCGTCGCCCAGCAGCCATTCCACCGTCGCCAGATCCACCGGGCCGGCGAAGACCGCCAGCCACCGCAGCAGGCGGGCCGCCCGGGGCCCCAGCGTTCGGTAGGACCAGGTGACTGTGGCCTGCATGGTCAGATGCCGTTCGGTGGCCGAGCGCTGCACCGCCCGACTCGCCGGGGTGGGAGGTGACGCTCCGGCCGCCGCGGCGACCAGGTCCACGGTGTCCTGCTGGTTGCCGGACCAGCCGCGCTCCACCGGCGGCGGATCCGGGTCCTCCCGGCCGGCGTCCAGGGTGCCGAGGACGTCGTCCAGCCGCTCGGCGAGCTGACCGACGGAGAGCACCCGCAGCCGGGCGGCGGCCAACTCGATGGCGAGCGGCAGACCATCCAACCGCTGCACGACCCGACGCAGGTCGGCGGACTCGGCCGGGTCGGGCTGCCGACCACCGCGCGCCGCCGCCGTACGGTCCAGCAGCAGCGCCACCGCATCGCTCTCCGCACCGTCCGCGCGCGGGTCGACCGAGAGCGGCGGAATCCGCCACACCACCTCGCCGGGCAGGCTGAACGACTCACGACTGGTCGCCAGCACCCGTACGCCGCTCCCGCCGGACAGCAGCCGCGCTATCACCTCGGCGCAGGCGGCCGGTTGAGTGTCGCAGGTGTCCAGTACGACAAGCATCCGACGGCCGGCCGCGTACTCGACGAGGGTGTCCAGCATCGGTCGACCGGGCTCGGGACGCAGGCCGAGCACTGCGGCGATGGCGAACGCCACCAGCCCCGGGTCGGTCACCGAGGCGATGTCGACGAACCAGACCCCGTCCGGGTGCGCCTCGACAACTCCGCTGGCCAACTCCACGGCGAGCCGGGTCTTGCCCGCGCCGCCGGCGCCCAGCACTGTGACCAAGCGGTGCTGACGCACCAGCAGGCCCAGCTCGATGCGCTCGGCCTGCCGGCCGACGAACGAGGTCACCTGGGTGGGCAGGTTGTGCGCCACCGCGTCGGCGGTACGGGGCCGGGGGAACTGTCGCTCCAGACCCGGCGCGACCAGTTGGAACAGCCGTTCCCGGTCGTCGAAGCCGCGCAGGCGGTGCAGGCCCAGGTCGAGCAGGGTCGCCCCCGGCGGCATCGGCTCGGCCCGACGTGCTGTGGACGCCGTACAGAGCACCTGTCCGCCGTGCGCGGCGGCCGCCACCCGGGCGGCCCGGTGCACCTCGGGGCTGGCGTACTCGCCGTCGCGTGGCTCGGCATAGCCGGTGTGCAGACCCATCCGCACCCGGGGTGTGGCCTCTGGGGTGGGCCAGTCGTGGCTGGACAGCGCCCGCTGGGCGGTCAGGCACGCGGTCATCGCCGCTGTCGCTTCCTCGAAGGCCAGGAAGAACGAGTCGCCCTCGGTCAGCAGCTCCGCGCCGCCCGTGCTGGCCAGCGTACGGCGCAGCAGCCGTCGATGCTCGGCGAGCACCGGACGGTAGTCGGGGCCGAGCAGTTGAGCCAGTCGGGTCGAGCCCTCAATATCGGTGAATACGAAGGTCACCCAACCGCTCGGGAGCTGGATCCGTGGCGACATGCGAGGAACCTCCGCCCGTGACGTCGGGTTCATGCTGCCTGAGTCCGAACGATCACACATCGTGAGAACGGCCGGGCAAGTGCCGCCTCAACGTGCCACTCGGACCCGCTCCCGGCAAGGCCGGCCCACCAGGCGGCGGCGAATTGGCCCGATCAGCAGCCGCAGGCGCCGCCGCAGCAGCCACCAGCGGCGGGTGCCGGGGCGCCACCGGCACCACCGCTGCGGCCGGTGACAGCGACCGCGGAAAGAAGCTTGACCGTGTCGGCGTGTCCCTGGGGGCAGCTGGCCGGCTCACCGGCCGCCGCCATCGAACGGTTGACCTCGAAGGTGTCGCCGCAGGCGCGGCAGCGGAACTCGTACCGGGGCATGCCACCCAGGGTACGTGGATCTGACGGTTCGCGGAGCATGGGTGATACTCGACAGGTGGTGGACGGCGAGGACGACACGCGTGTGCAACCGTTACGACCGGCCGCGCCGCTGGACGGGCCGCTCGAAGGCTCAGGGGCCGCGCCCGACCCGGTGCGCAAGGTGCCCCGCCCCCGCCGCCCCTGGCTGAGCGGGCGTTCCGCGGCTGCGCCGAGCACGCCACCGGCCAGCACGCCAGCGGCCAGCACGCCGGCTCCGCCAGCGGCCAAGCCCGCCGCGCCCGACTCCGCCGGGTCCGAACCGGACGCGCGCACCACCGGCACGAAAATCCCAGCCGAACCCGTCCCGACCGCAAGCCCAGCAGCCGCCCTCCCGGCCGCGGCAGCCAAGGCCGAGACCGGTAAGGCCGAGACCGGTAAGGCCGAGGACCTCAAGGCCGACGCTGCGAAACCCGAGGACCAGAAAGCCGACACCCCCAAGGCCGAGGACGCGAAAGCCGACGCCGCGAAAGCCGGGGACCCCAAGGCGGACGGCGCGTCGAGCGCCGACACGCCCGCCGACGACGCGAAGACCGGTACCGCGGATCCGGCGAAGACCACTGTGGATGAGATCCCGGTCGTGTCGGCGTCCGACCCGGCCCGCCGACGGCGGGTGCAGTTCGCGCACGCGGTACGGCTGCCCCCGCGCCGGGCAGCGGCCGCCGCGGCTCGGGCGACCCGCGCCTGGGCGCGCCGGCCGAGTGGTCGGTTGACCCTGCCCGGCGTCTTCCTGCTGGCGCTGGTGGCCGCGACCGCCGCGGCGGGAGCGCTACTCGTACCGGCCGCGATCCGCTCACCGCGCCCAGTGGCTGTCGACGCCTCGGCCGCGCCGAGCGGTGTCGCAGCACCGGGGATGCCGTCCGGCCTGCCGACCAGCCCACTGCCCACCGGCCCGCTGCCGACCCTCCCGCTGCCCTCCGGCGGGTTGCCCGGCAACGGGCTGCCGACCGGGTCGGTGATCGGTGGCCGACCGTCGGACGCCCTGGCCGGTTGGGCGCAGCAGGTCGGCGCCAAGGTCGATGTCCCGGCGGTCGCCATGCAGGCGTACGGCTACGCCGAGCTGGTGCTCTCCCAGACCAACCGCAGCTGTGCGCTGAGCTGGACCACGCTGGCCGCGATCGGAAAGGTCGAATCGGATCACGGCTCGACCAACGGGGCGCGGTTGGGGCAGGACGGCAAAGCGGTGCCCAATATCTTCGGGCTGCCGCTGGACGGGAAGGAGGGCCGGATGCGGATCATCGACACCGACCGTGGGGCACTCGACGGAGACGCCACCCTCGACCGCGCCATCGGGCCGATGCAGTTCATCCCGACCACCTGGCAGGAGGTCGGCGCGGACGCGGACAACGACGGCCGCAAGGACCCGCACGACCTGGACGACGCGGCCCTGGCAGCGGGAAACTACCTCTGCAAGGGGGGTCGCAACCTGAGCATTGCGGGCGACTGGTGGAACGCGATCCTCTCCTACAACGACGTACGGCGGTACGCCCAGGACGTCTACGACACCGCGAACCGGTACGGACGGGCCAGTCGGTCGTGAAGTGATCGTCTCGATACGTTGGAGAACTGGACACTTCCCCCGGGCCTCTGTTAGCGGCAAGCTAGACGGGTGATGGTGCGCGAGTGGGACCCCAGGACCGCGTCGTCCGCCGAGATCGCGTCGCTGTTGGCCACGCTGAACGCGGTCCTGGCGGCCGATCTGCCGCAGGATCCGCCCTGGCGGGAGGCTTCGCTGCGGGAGTACCTCGCCGAGGTGATGCCCGGCGAGCGGCGGATCTCCTGGATCGCCCAGGCCGAGCCGACCGCCCCGGGCGACACGGGCGCGGTGCTCGGCCAGGTGCACGTACTCCTTCTGGGTGACATCGGCGTGCTCGAGGTGCTGGTGCACCCGTCCGCCCGGCGCACCGGCCTCGGCCGTGACCTGGTGCTGCGTGCCGCGCGTCGGGTCTACCAGGAGGGCTTCCGGTCGATCGGGGTCGAGGTCGTCGGCGACACGCCGGCTGTCGGGTTCTACGAGTCGCTCGGCTTCAACCGGGAGTACGTGGAGACGCGCAGCGTGCTCGACCTGACTGCGGTGGACTGGGCCGAGCTGGCCGAGATGGCCACCGGCATCGGGGCGGGCTACCAGCTGGAGTTCTTCCCGGGCGGGCCGCCGGACGACCTGATCGAGGCGTACGCGCGGGCGAAGGCCGAGGTGCGCGACGTCGACGACGGCGAGCTGCGACCCAGCTCCTACGACCCGGAGCGGCTGCGGGACAGCCTCGACACGCTGCACCGGCGGGGCATGAAGCCCTACATCGTGCTCGCCCGCCACGAGCAGAGCGGCGAGGTGGCCGGTCTGACCGAGGTGGTGGTGCCGGCGCAGCACCCGACCCGCGCCGACCAGTACGACACGATCGTCGCGCAGGATCACCGGGGCTACGGCATCGATCGGGCGATCAAGGCCCGGATGCTGCTGGAGTTACGCTCCGCCGAGCCGGAGCTGATCGAGGTGCAGACCTGGAACGCGCAGGCCAACGAGGCGATGTTGAAGGTCAACGCGGAGCTGGGCTACCGCCCCGACCGGGACTGGTGCGAATACAGCGTCGACGTCGCTGAGCTGGTGCACCGCCTCGATCCGCCGCGCTGAGGAATTCACGAAACTGTCCATTAGGGGATGGACGGTGGACAGTCGCGCACCTTAACGTGCGTTGACCCCATCCACCCATCGTGGAGGCCCTATGCGCCCGCGCCGCTCAATCGCCGCGCTCGCGACCGCCACCGCCGCCGTGACAGTCACGGCGCTCGGCGTCGCACCCACCGCGGCCAGCGCCGCGCCCACCGACCTGTTCATCTCGGAGTACGTCGAGGGAACGTCGAACAACAAGGCGATCGAGCTGTTCAACGGCACGGGCGCCGCCGTCGACCTGGCGGCCGGTGGCTACCAGTTGCAGCTCTACTTCAACGGCGCCACCACGGCCACCACCATCGCCCTGGCCGGCAGCGTGGCGGCCGGCGACGCGTTCGTGTTCGCCAGCGCCTCGGCCGGGGCCGCCATCCTCGCCCAGGCCGACCAGACCACCGGGGCGAGCCTCTTCAACGGTGACGACGCGATAGTGCTGCGTCGGGGCACCACTGTGCTCGACTCGATCGGCCAGGTGGGCGTCGACCCGGGCACCGAGTGGGGGTCCGGCGTCACCAGCACGGCGGACAACACGGTGCGCCGCCTGGCGAGCGTGGCCGCCGGTGACACCGACCCGTCGGACGCGTTCGACCCCGCCGCGCAGTGGGCCGGTTTCCCCGTCGACACGTTCGACGGGCTGGGCGCGCACACCGTGGACGGCGGTGGCCCGGTCGACGCACCGGCCACGCTGACCTGTGGCGGGCCGCTGGTCACCTCCGCCGGAACGGGCACGAGCCGCGAGGTGACCGCCGCCGATCCCGACGACACGATCGTCGACCTGGCGGTGACCGCGATCAGCCCGAGCCCGACGTCCGGCTCGATCACGCGTACCGCGTTCACCCCCGCCGACGGGGTGGGCGGCACCGCCCGCGCCACTGTCGGCGTGAGCTCCGACCTCGCCGCCGGGGCGTACACGGTCACCCTCACCACCACCGACGCGGGCGGTGGCACCGCGAGCTGCGCGCTGGCCGTGCAGGTGACCCGTGAGCTGACCGTCGGCGAGGTGCAGGGTCCGACCACCGACGCCGAGTCCGGTCCGGGCGACAGGTCACCGCTCGCACCGGCGAGCGGCAACGGCACGAGCAGCACCCTGTACGACGTGCGCGGCGTGATCACCCAGTTGACCCTGGCCCGCACCTCGGCCGGGGCGGAGCAGCACGGCTTCTTCCTGCAGAGCCGCGTTGGTGACACCGACGGCGACCCGACCAGCTCCGACGGCATCTTCGTGTTCATGGGCACGTTCACCTCGCTGATCGGCGGTTACGTGCCGACTGTCGGCGACGAGGTGGTGCTGCGGGCCCGGGTGTCGGAGTACTACAACTTCACCCAGCTCTCCGGCGCGTCGCTGGTCCGCCGGATCGGCGGTGGGCTGGTAGTGGACACCGCGGTCGCGGTGGCCGACGCGGTGCCACCGGCCGTGCTGACCGACGCGCAGCGCTTCTGGGAGCGGCACGAGGGCTCCCGGATGCGGGTACGCGCGGGCAGCGGCGCGGTGAGCGGCCGGGACGTCTTCTCCTCCACCGCCGACGCGGAGCTGTGGGTGGTCGACGGCGACGACCCGCTGCTGGACCGCGCCGACGCGTACTCCCGGCGGGTCTTCCGTGATTCGCACCCGCTGGACAACGACCCGACCCGCCGCTTCGACGACGGCAACGGTCAGCGGACGCTGCTCGGCAGCATGGGCGTGAAGGCCACCGCCGGGGACAGCGCCGCGCTGCTCCCGCCGGCGCACACCTTCGACACGCTGCGGGCGGACGCGGTGGGCGGGGTCTACTACTCGTTCGAGAAGTACGGCGTCCAGGTCGAGCGGGCGGAGTTCGCCGCCGGGGCCGACCCGTCGAAGAACAACCCGCCCAAGCCTGCCGACCGGTCGCAGGAGGTGGCAGTGGCCACCTACAACGTGGAGAACCTGTACGACTACCGCGACGACCCGTTCGACGGCTGCGACTTCGCCGGTAACGCCGGCTGCGTGGGGGTCACCCCGCCGTTCGACTACGTCCCGGGCAGTGAGGCGGAGTACCGCGAGCAACTGGCCGCGCTCGCCGACCAGATCGTCAAGGACCTGCACGCACCGGACCTGATCCTTGTGCAGGAGGCCGAGGACCAGGACATCTGCACGATCTCCGGGGCGGCGCTGAGCTGCGGCGACACGAACAACGCCGATGGCGCTCCGGACAGCATCCAGGAGTTGGCGCTCACTGTCGCGGCGGCCGGTGGGCCCGCGTACGCCGCCGCCTACGACCGGACCGGCGCGGACGCCCGCGGTATCACCGCGGCCTTCCTGTACCGCACGGACCGGGTGTCGCTGGCGGCCGCGACGGCTGCGGACCCGCTGTTGGGGTCGGCACCGACAGTCCAGTACCGGGCTGCGGGGCTGCCGGCGAACGCCGACGTGCAGAACCCGAAGGCCCTCAACGCTGTGTTGCCGGCGGATGTGGACACCTCGACCGGTCGGGACGGCAGCAACGTCTTCACCCGTGCCCCGCAGTTGGGCAAGTTCAGCGTGGCCGCCGCGCCCGGCTCGACCGAGCGGTTCACCCTGTACGCCCTCAGCAACCACTACTCCTCGGGCCCGGACAGCCGGGTCGGGCAGCGGCGGGAGCAGGCGCGTTACGGCGCGGCGATCGTCACAGCGATCGAGGCGGCCGACCAGACAGCCCGAGTGGTCTACGGCGGGGACCTGAACGTCTTCCCCCGCCCGGACGATCCGATCGCCACCGGTGACCAGCCCACGCCGTCGGACCAACTCGCCCCGCTCTACGAGGCGGGCCTGCACAACCTGTGGGACAACCTCGTCGCTGACGTGCCGGCCTCGGCCTACTCGTACAGCTTCGAGGGGCAGGCGCAGACTCTCGACCACCTGTTCGTCAACGACGCGTTTTACGGCGACCTGGTGCAGGTGCGGGCGGCGCACATCAACGCCGACTGGCCGGCGGAGTTCGCCGGTGACGGGTCGCGGGGTTCCAGTGACCACGACCCGCAGGTGGCGCGGTTCCGGTCCCGGGCGTCGTTGACAGTCGCCGACACGGCGGTGGCCGAGGGCAACCAGGGCACCCGGCAGCTGACCTTCACCGCCACCGTGTCTCGGCCGCTGTCCCAGTCGGTGCTGCTCTGCGCCGCCACCGTCGGCCTCACGGCGCAGGCGGGGTCGGACTTCGACCCGTACGCCGGCTGCAAGGTCTTGGCCGCCGGGCAGACGTCGGTGACGTTCCCGGTGTCGGTGCGCGGTGACCGCAAGCGGGAGGCGGACGAGAAGTTGACGCTGCTGGTGGCCGGTGTGCCCGGCCTGCGGCTGGCCGATCCACTGGCGACCGGAACGATCACCAACGACGACTGAGATTCGTCTCAACCACGCTCGACCCAGGATGTAGTGGCCTTCGTGGACCAGGGGGCCACTACATCCTTGTTTCAGCATGATCTTGCAGAGGACGTAACACGCTGCCGCCGCCGAGCCAATGAAGGGGTGTAAGGACGGCCAACGAGAGGACGGCCTGTGACTATCCCGAGCCCAGGCGGGGACGGCCTAGCAGCCATCGGCGCGGACCCCGAAGCGTTCGAGCGGTTCTACCGGCGGCACGTCGAGACGATCAGCCGGTTCGTCGCCCGTCGCGTTGACGACCCCCACACTGCCGCCGACCTCACGGCCGAGGTGTTCCTCGCGGTGATCGACAGCGCGACGAGTTACCGGCCGGAACGGGGCAGCGAGTTGGGCTGGCTCTTCGGGGTGGCTCGCAACGTCATAGCTGCCGAACATCGGCGGGCGACCCGACTCCTGCGGGCCAGCGGTCGCATAGCGGGACGACGGCTGCTCGACGCCGACGACATCGCCCGGATCGAGGAACGCATCGACGCCGAGGCGCTGGCCCGCCGCACCTACCAGGCGCTGCGCGGCCTACCGGAGCGCACTCGCGCCCTGCTGGAACTCGTCGCCGTCGACGGCCTCTCCGTGGCGGACGCCGCCGACGCGCTCGGCATCTCCCCGGTCGCCGCCCGGGTCCGTGTGCACAGGGCCCGCCGGGCGGTACGCCTCGCGCTCGCACAGTCCGAATCCGCACTCGTCTGATCGGAGGGATGATCACCATGACCCACACCCCACTGGGCAACTTCGAGGAACGACTCCTCGGCGAGTTGCGGGACCACGTCACGAACCAGACCTCCGCCCCGGCGCCGACCGCGCCTCCCGGTCGTGCAGCCCGCGGGGGCCCGCGGTGGCGTCCGCCGGGCTGGCGCCTGGCCGGGGTCGGTGGGCTGGTCGCCCTGCTGACCATCGGCGGATTGGTGGTGCAGACGGTGGACGACGCTCCACCCACGGCGAGCGCGGCCGAGATCCTGACCGAGGCCGCGGATTCGGCCCGGCAGCAGCCAGATCTGGTGGCGCGTCCCGGCCAGTTCCTCTTCATCGAACTGCGACTCACCTGGCGGGATCGGCCGGATGCCGGCCCGTACACCGAGGAGCGGCTCCAGCGCTGGGTGCCGATCGGCGACGACCCCACCTGGCAGCAGCGGCGGAGGCTGGAGAGCCGCCCCGACGAGTGGCGGACAGACAACGTCTCGCACCTGGCGCCGCCGCCCGGCTACTTCCAGGGACTGCCCACCGAGCCGGAGAAGATGGCGCAGTACCTGCGGGATCACCCGATCCCACTGGATCTGCCCGCCGGCGCGGACCTGGAGGCCATCCGGAACGACCCTACGACGATCTTCGGCGACGGAATGTGGATGCTCGAGGGGTACGTGCCGCCACAGTCGCTCGGCGCGCTGTTCCAGGCCATGGCCCAGGTGCCCGGGGCCACAGTGTTGCCCGACGAAATTCGGGACGCGGCCGGCCGGCGGGGGGTGGCACTGCGGACGCCGGGCGTGTTCGGTGCCCACATCGACCTGATCTTCGACCGGGAGACCCACACCTACCTCGGCACCCGCCGTCTTATCGTGCGGAATGGCAAGGAGTCGCCCTACACGAGCACCGCCGTCACCCAGGTGGCGATCGTCGACCGCCCGGGGCAGCTGCCCTGATCACGGGCTCAGTAGTAATCGTGGACCGGTGGTGGGGGTGGCGCGCTGCGATGCTGCGCCACCCGTACCTCCCACTGGCTGCGTCGGCGTCGCGCCTCGCGATCTGCCGAACTGCGGTGGTAGGTCTCCGGAGGGCGGGCCAGCCCGTAGATGTCCCCCCACCACTCCCCCAGCTCCGGGTCGAGGATCGTGTCGAGGTGGGACGGATAACGGCGACTCGCCCCGTCCTGGACGTCGTCGCGGTCGGCCATCGGCAGGACGACCCGGCCCTCCTGGTCCACCACGACCAGGAAGAGCCCGGCCGCGCCGAGAAGGCGCTCCAGCACGGCCAGGCTCGGCACAAGGTTCCCCGCTTCGACCCGACCTATCGTCGAGGGCGCGACCTTGGCGAAGCGGGCCATCTGCTGCTGGCTCAGCCGGACGATGCGACGTGCCCGGCGAACCAGACCCGCGATGGGAAATCGTCCGACGAGGGGACCAGGAGGTTGGGGAGAACCAAGCGTCGACGCCATCCGACCACCATCCCGGGCGCGCCGGCCATGCTCAATCCCTGTGGACAAACCTGTGGACAGCCGTCGTCGAGTGGCGGCGGCGCCGGGGAGCGGTCGCCTGGTCCGAGCCCTTTGCTCTGCTTCAATCGACGCAACGGTTAGGCCCGCAAAGTGTTGCGCTGGTTGAAGCAGAGCAAAGGACGCCCAGAGGCACAACGATCCCCGCGGTGAAGTGCCCGAAAGCGCAGTCGCGTCGGTTCCGACCGGGAGGCCCTGAGCGGGCGGGTCGCTCAGTAGCGCTGGCGGAGCAGGCCGGCGGCCTCGACGGCCCAGTAGGTGAGGATGACCTGCGCGCCGGCCCGCTTGATCGAGGTGAGCGTCTCGAGCATCACCCGCTCGCGGTCGATCCAGCCGTTCGCGGCGGCCGCCTCGACCATCGCGTACTCACCGGAGACCTGGTAGGCGGCGACCGGGACGTCCACAGCGGCCCGCACCGCCGACACCACGTCGAGGTAGGGCAGCGCCGGCTTGACCATCACCAGGTCGGCGCCCTCGGCGACGTCCAGTGCTACCTCACGCAGCGACTCACGCAGATTGGCCGGGTCCTGCTGGTAGGTGCGCCGGTCGCCCTCCAGCGCCGACTCCACAGCTTCCCGGAACGGGCCGTAGAAGGCGGAGGCGTACTTCACGGCGTACGCCAGCACGGAGACGTCCTGGTAGCCGGCGGCGTCGAGCGCCCGGCGTACCACGCCGACCTGGCCGTCCATCATCCCGGACGGCCCGACCATGCCGACCCCGGCGGCGGCCTGGGCCACCGCCATCTCGGCGTACGCGGCCAGGGTCGAGTCGTTGTCGACCTCACCGTCGGGGGTGAGCAGCCCACAGTGCCCGTGCGAGGTGAACTCGTCGAGGCACAGGTCGCTCATCACCACAGTGGCGTCGCCCACCTCGGCCACCACGTCGCGGATGGCGACGTTGAGGATGCCGTTCGGGTCGATGCCGCCGGAGCCGGTCGGGTCCCGCTGCTCCGGCACGCCGAAGAGCATGATCCCGCCGACACCGGCCTGGACCGCCTCGACCGCGGCCTTTCGCAGCGAGTCCCGGGAGTGCTGGAGCACCCCCGGGAGCGACCCGATGGCTCGGGGCTCGGTCAGCCCCTCCTTGACGAACATCGGCAGGACCAGCTCGGCCGGGTCGACCCGGGTCTCCGACACCAGCCGGCGGACCGCCGGGTTGCGGCGCAGCCGGCGGGGCCGGATCTCGGGGTACGACATGGCAGGCCCTCCTCGAACGACTACCGGAAGCGCAGAGCGGTCGGGCCCTGCACCTTCGAACCACGGCGCTGCTTGGCCGGCATGGCGGCCAGCTTCTCCCGCAGCTCGACGGCGTAGGCGGCGAGCGCCTCCACCAGGTCGGGCACCGAGGCGTGCGGCGGCTGGACGTCGACGCGCAGGCCGAACTCCGTCGCGGTCTCCGCCGTCTTGGGCCCAATGACGGCAACAACGGTCCGGGCGTGCGGCTTCCCGGCGATGCCGACCAGGTTGCGGACTGTGGAGGACGAGGTGAAGAGCACCGCGTCGAACCCGCCCGACTTGATCGCGTCGCGGATCTCGGCGGGCGGCGGCGCCGCCCGCACCGTCCGGTACGCGGTCACGTCGTCGACCTCCCAGCCGCGCTCGGTGAGCCCGGCGGCGAGCGTCTCGGTGGCGATGTCGGCGCGCGGCAGCAGCACCCGGCCCACCGGGTCGAGGATCTCGTCGTGCGGCGAGAACTCGGCCAGCAGGCCCTCCGAGGACTGCTCCCCGGCGGGGATCAGCTCCGGCTGGATGCCGAACGCGCGGACCGCGTCAGCGGTGGCCTCGCCGATGCAGGCGATCTTGACGCCGCCGAAGTGCCGGGCGTCGAGACCGTGCTCGGCGAACTTCTCCCAGACCGCGCGGACCGCGTTCACCGACGTGAAGATCACCCAGGCGTACCGGCCGTCGACCAGGCCCTTGACCGCCCGCTCCATCTGCGCCGGGGTGCGAGGCGGCTCGACAGCGATGGTCGGCACCTCGCACGGGATCGCCCCGTACGCGCGCAGTCGGGCGCTCATCGCGCCGGCCTGCTCCTTGGTCCGAGGTACGAGCACCTTCCAGCCGTACAGCGGGCGGTTCTCCCACCAGCTCAGCTTGTCGCGCTGCCCCACGCCGACACCGACGGTGAGCACCACCCGGCCGGTGAAGCCGAGCGCGGCGGCCACGAAGCTGTCCACCGTCGACGTGGTCGTGTACTGGGTCTCGCCGGTGCCGTCGCCGGTCACCCCGACGCCGGTGGTGCCGTCGACCCCGGCGGCGAGCAGCCCGTCCCGGACGGCGGCGAGGTCACCGGCGTCCACGGCGAGCGCTAGCGAACCCCGGCCGACGGCCGTGGCCAGCGCCTCGAAGTCCAGCGCGCTGACGTCCTCGACGTCGGCTGCCGTACGCACACCCGGCAGCGGGACCCCGGCGTAGGTGGCCACACCCTCGGCCTGGCCGACGCCGGGCACCACCTCGAAGTGGGCGGCGGTGCGGGCCACCGCCTGCACCTCCTTGACCACCGAGTCGTGTCCGAACGGGTCGCCAGCGACCAGGTGCACCGCGTTCAGCCCTGAGCGGGCCGCGGAGATCAGCACCTTCGCCACGTCCCCCGGCGCGCCCTCGGCCGGAGTGAACTCGGCATCGTCCCTGGCCTCGGCGCGAACGACGGTGAGCAACGACTCCGGGACTCCCCGGTCGTAGATCACCTGGTCAGCGTCGACCAGGGCGTCGTGGGCCCGACGGGTCAGCAGGCCCGGGTCACCGGGGCCAGCCCCGACGAACGCGATACGGCCGACGGGCTTACGGGTGCGGGTCATTCTGTGCTCCCAAATTGCTGGGTCCCCGGGCCGGTGTGTCCTTCGTGGCCGAGGATCGAGTCGGCGCCGAGCTCGAGGAGTTCGGCGGCGAGTGCCTTACCGATCTCCGCCGCGTCGGCGGGCGTTCCGGTGCGGGACAGCCGGAGGTCACGAGTGCCGTCCGGGCTGATCACCGCCCCGCGCAGGTAGATCTCATCGCCGGTCTCGCCTTCGGCGAGTTCGGCATAGGCGGCGACGGGTGCGCTGCACCCGGCCTCCAGGGTTGCCAGAAACGCACGTTCCGCGGTGACCGCGGCACGTGACGGTGCGTGGTCGAGCACGGCGAGCAGCTCGACCAGGTCCTGGTCGTCGACCCGGCACTCCACTGCCAACGCGCCCTGAGCGGGAGCGGGCAGCATGAGCATCGGGTCCAGCGATTCGGTGATCACATCGAGCCGGCCGAGTCGGGCCAGACCGGCCCGGGCCAGGACGACGGCGTCGAGGTCGGCCTCGGGGCCGAGCACCCGGCCCAGGCGGGTGTCGACGTTGCCGCGGATCGGGGTGACCTCCAGTTGCAGGCCGAGGGCGTGCAACTGGGCGATCCGACGCAGCGCGCCGGTGCCCACTGTGGCCCCGGGCGGCAACTCGGCGAGCGTCCGGCCGTCGCGGGCCACCAACGCGTCGCGCGGGTCCTGCCGGGCCGGCACCGCCGCGATGTGCAGCCCACCGGCGGCGGCCGTGGGCAGATCCTTGTACGAGTGCACCGCGAAGTCGATCGTTCCGGCGGTGAGCGCGTCACGCAGGGCGGAGACGAACACCCCGACGCCCAGCCGGTGCACCGGCGCGTTGGAGCGGTCGCCCGCGGTGACGACCTCGACCAGCTCGACGGGGCGGCCGGTGGCGGCGGTCACCGCCTCGGCGACCTGGCCGGACTGGGCCATCGCCAGGGCGCTACCCCGGGTGCCGAGGCGCAGGGGGGCGGTCATCGCGCACCTCCGGTGGGTGGGGTGGGCTCGGCGGCGTCGGCTCCGGACACCGGGTCGGTGCCGGGGAGCGCCATGCCGAAGTCGGGGGTCAGCACGTCCGGGACGGTGTCCACCGGCGAGGTCTGCGGCACCTCGAGGTCGAACAGCTCGCGCAGCAGTGCCGCGTACTGGTCGCCGCCGGGCTCCGCTGCCAACTGGCGGACCTTGACGGTGGGCTGGTGCAGCAGCCGCTGCACGACCCGGTGCACAGTGCGGGCCACCTCGGCCCGCAGGTCGTCGCCGAGGTCGGGGCGACGCTGGGCCAGTCGGCGCAGCTCGGCGGTGACGACGTCGTCGGCCCTGCCACGCAGCGCTGCCACTGTGGGTGCCACGTCGGCGCCGCGCAGCCAGGTGAGGAAGCCCTCCACCTCGCCGAGCACGATGCGTTCGACGGCGGCGGCGTCGGCAGCCGCCGGACCGTCGGCGAGCAGCGCCGCCATCCGGTCGATGTCGATCACCTCGACGCCGGGCAGCTCGGCGACGCCCTCCTCGACGTCGCGCGGAACGGCCAGGTCGAGCAGGACCAGTGGGCCCCGGGCCGGGTCGCGCTCGGCCAGCGCCGTGGTGACCACCGACCGGGTCAGGACCGGTTCGGTGGACGCGGTGGCGGCCACTACGATGTCCACTGTGGAAAGGGTGTCGGCCAGCTCGGTCATCGGCGCGGCACTCGCCCCGTACGACTCGGCGAGCCGGACAGCCCGGTCGGCGCCCCGGTTGCTGACGGTGAGCGGCCCGGCGCCCAGCCGGGACAGCGTGGCCACTCCGAGCGAACCCATCGCACCGGCGCCGACCACCAGGGCCGGATGGCCGACGAGGTCGCCGTCGAGGTGCCCGGCGGCCAGCTCCAGGGCGGCGGTGACGACGCTCTGGCCGGCCCGGTCGATGCCGGTCTCGGCGTGGGCCCGCTTGCCGACCCGCAACGCCTGCTGCATCAGCTCGTGCAGCAGCCGGCCGGCCGAGTCGGCGCCGGTGGCCCAGTGGTACGCGTCACGCAACTGGCCGAGGATCTGTGCCTCGCCCACCACCATCGAGTCCAGACCGGTGGCGACCCGGAAGACGTGGTCGACGGCCGCGGTGTCGTAGTGCACGTACAGGTGGCTGGCGAGCGCGGTCGGGGAGCTGCCGGCCTGCTCGGCCAGCACGGCGCAGACGTCGCCGAGCCCACCGTGGAAACCGGACACGGCGGCGTAGACCTCCACCCGGTTGCAGGTGGAGACGATCACCGCCTCAGCCACGTACGGCTGGGCGACCAGGCGATCCAGTGTGCGGGTCAGGTCGGCGGGGGGCACTGCCAGCTGCTCCAGCGTGGCGACCGGGGCGGTCCGGTAGGACGCGCCGACGACGAGCAGTTTCACGTGCCTATCGCCTCCTGGGTGTCGGTGGCCGCGAACCCGCCCGGCAGGGCGGTGAGAGCGGTCCCGCCGGTGGCGGGCAGCGCGGTCAGCGACGCCTTGCGGTGCTCGTGGAAGGACAGAATCTGCAGCTCGATGGCGAGGTCGACCTTGCGCACGTCGACCCCCTCCGGAACCGAGAGTACGCACGGCGCGAAGTTGAGGATGCTCGTCACGCCGACGGCGACCAGTTGGTCGGCGACCTGCTGGGCGGCGGCGGCCGGGGTGGCGATCACGCCGATCGCGAGGGATTCCTCAGCGGCGACAGTCGGCAGGTCGTCAACATGCCGGACAACCAGGCCGTTGATCTCCTCACCGACCCGGGAGGGATCGGCGTCGAGCAGTGCGGCGATCCGGAAGCCCCGGCTGGCGAAGCCGTCGTAGCCAGCCAGAGCGTGACCGAGATTACCTACGCCGACCAGGGCGACCGCCCGGCGTTGGGTGAGCCCGAGCACATACTCGATCTGCTCGATCAGCAGCGCGACGTCGTAACCGACGCCCCGGGTGCCGTACGAGCCGAGGTGGGAGAGGTCCTTGCGGAGCTTGGCGGAGTTGACCCCGGCGGCGGCGGAGAGACCCTCGCTGGAGACCGTCTCGTGCCCGGCGTCGGCGAGGTTGTGCAGCGCGCGCAGGTACTCCGGGAGCCGAGCGACGGTCGCTTCGGGCAGATCCGGGAGCGCCGGTACGGCACCGGCGCGGCCGGGCGCGCCTGGGTGACGGTGCTGACTCATGAGACTCCGTGCGGTGCGATCCTCGGCCAACTCCGCTGGTCGGCCGTTTGTGGACTCCCGCTGGCGACCGAGGATGCCGGCTGTGCTAGCAGGGCGCGTCGGAGTCACAGCGTAGGCGCTTGTGAAGACGTGCACAAATCGCGATCTTGTCGCTGCGTGGCGCGACCTCACCAGCCCCTCCATTCCACAAGATCGATTGAACGCCCAGGTCCACCCACGGCCCCGGGCGATTATTGCTCAATCCCGACTTCTCTGACCAATCCCGCGCCGGCCTGGCCAGGGCCCTTCTGGCGGGGTAGGGGCAGCACTACGGAGGAGAGGCGGGGTTTCGGGATGGGGACACCAAGCCCACATGCCTAGCCTTTGAGCATGACCGCCGTTGCCGCCACCAGCGACCGACCGACGCTGGCACCGAGCATCCCCCGCCAGCTCTTCGTCGACTCCGGGTACGTGCTGCTCGGCCTGCCCCTGGCGCTGGCCAGCTTCGTCGTCCTCGTCGTCGGCCTCGCGGTCGGCATCGGCCTGGTGGTCGTTGTGATCGGCCTGCCGATCCTCAGCGGCACCCTGTACACCGCCCGTGGGCTGGCCGACGTCGAGCGGCTGCGGCTGCCCGCGGTGCTCCACCAGCCCCGGATCCGGCCGCACTACCGGCTGCCCGAGGCGGGCGCGAACGCCTGGCGGCGGATCTTCGTGCCGATGCGGGACGCCCAGTCCTGGCTCGACCTGGCGCACGGCATCCTGCGGCTGATCGCGGCGGCGGGCACCTTCGTGGTGACGGTGTCCTGGTGGGCCGCGGCGATCGCCGGCTCGCTCTACTGGGCGTACGACTGGGCCCTGCCCCGGGCCGACGGCGAGGGTGATCAGGACCTGGCGCAGCTGCTCGGCCTTGGCGACTCGACCACCGCCCGGATCGGCCTGTACACCGCACTTGGGGTGTTCTTCCTGATCACCCTGCCGATCGTGGTGCGGGGTTGCGCGCTGCTCCAGGCCAGCTTCGCCAAGGCGATGCTGACCGGTGTGGCCGAGATGCGCGACCGGATCACGGTGCTGGAGGAGCAGAAGCGGGCCGCCGTGTCCGCCGAGGCCTCCGCGCTACGCCGGTTGGAACGTGACATCCACGACGGCCCCCAGCAGCGTCTGGTCCGGTTGGCGATGGACCTCAGTCGGGCCCGGATGCAGCTCGCCTCGGACCCGGAGGCGGCCGGTCGCACCATCGACGAGGCGGTCACCCAGACCCGGGACACGCTGGCCGAACTGCGGGCGCTGTCCCGGGGCATCGCGCCGCCGATCCTGGTCGACAGGGGCCTGCCCAGCGCTCTGGCCGCGATCGCCGGCCGCGGGCTGATCCCGATCGAGCTCCAGGTGGACCCGCAGCTCGGCACCCCGGCCGGGCGGCTCGACCCGGCGGTGGAGAACACCGCGTACTTCGTGGTGTCCGAGGCGCTGACGAACGTCGCCAAGCACAGCCGGGCCACCGAGGCCACGGTGGCCGTGGCCCGTAAGGACACCCATCTGCAGGTGCGGGTGGGCGACGACGGGCAGGGCGGCGCGCACCTGGCGAAGGGGCACGGGCTGGCCGGCATCGCCGACCGGGTCCGGGCCGCCGGTGGCGAACTGGCGGTGGTCAGCCCGACCGGCGGCCCCACCGAGATCCGCGCCGAGCTTCCCCTGTGAGCGCGAGGAGTGAGCCGGGTTTGCGAGCCCCGCAGCCGCGAACAACGGAGATGCTGTGAGCAGTCCGGCACCGCGCCGAGCCCGCACGACGGGCCGGACGTGGTAGACAACACAGCCATGCGCATCGTGATCGCGGACGACGCCGTCCTGCTCCGGGAGGGGCTGGTCCGGCTGCTCACCGAGAGCGGGCACCAGGTGGTGGCCGCCGTCGGGGACGGTGAGGCCCTGGTCGAGGCGGTGGTCGAGCACCGGCCCGACGTGTCGATCGTCGACGTCCGGATGCCGCCGTCGCACACCGACGAGGGGCTGCGGGCAGCGGTGGAGGCCCGCCGGTTGGTGCCGCGTACCCCGATCCTGGTGCTCTCCCAGTACGTCGAGGTGTCGTACGCCGATGATCTGCTCGCCACCACCGGCGGCGCCGGCGGCGGGATCGGCTACCTGCTCAAGGACCGGGTGGCGGCGATCGACGAGTTCCTGGACGCGCTGCGGCGGGTGGCGGGCGGCGGGACTGTGCTCGACCCGGAGGTGGTCGGTCAGCTCTTCGCCCGGCGTCGCCGCGACGACCCGCTGCGCGAGCTGACCCCCCGCGAGCGCGAGGTGCTCGCCCTGATGGCCGAGGGCCGATCGAACACCGCCATCGCACGCGCCCTGGTGGTCAGCGACGGCGCTGTGGAGAAGCACGTGCGCAACATCTTCACCAAGCTCACGCTGCCACCGGACACCGAGCAGCACCGGCGGGTGCTGGCCGTCCTCACCTATCTGCGGAACTGACCTCCCGGGCCAGGGCGACCGCGTCGGTGAGGGTGTCGGCCACCGGGTGACCGGAGGCGCGCAGCCGGGCCGGGTCGGTGAACCCGCCGGTGTAGAGCACGGCACGGCCGCCCACAGCGAGCGCCGCGTCCGCGTCGTCGATGGAGTCGCCGATCAGCACCACCGAGGCGCCGTCCACGCCCAGTTCGGCCAGGTGCAGCTTGAGCGACTCCGCCTTTCGGCCGCCGCCGACAGTGGCCCGCAGGCCGTCGACGCGGGTGAAGTGGCCCGCCAGACCGTACGTGTGCACGGTCGGGACCAGCTCCTCGTGGAACCACATGGAGAGCAGGCTCTGGCTGCCCGGCCAGGCGGCCATCGCGGCGCGCGCGTCGGCGGCCAGCTCACAGGTCGTCAGCCCGGTGCGGTACGCGTCGTGGAAGATCTTGTCCAGTCGGCCGAACTCGTCGTCGTCCACGGCCTGCCCGAGCACCTCGGCGTAGTACTCGGCGATCGGCCTGCGGAACCGCACCCGATGCTCGTCCGGGGTGACAGTCGGCCCGCCCAGGCTCGCGAACACGACGTTGGTGGCGGACACCACCAGGCTGAGGTCGTTGAGCAGGGTGCCGTTCCAGTCCCAGACGAGGTGCGAGGGCGCAGAGGTCATCAGAGCACCTTAGGCACCCGTCAGAGCTGCGGCGTGGTCAGGTCCCGCAGCAGCCGGTCCTCCTCGACCCGCCAGTAGCCGTGCTCCTTGCCGTCGAGCATCACCACCGGCAGCCGGTCCCCGTACTCCCGCTCCAGCCCCTCGTCGCCGGTGACGTCCCACTCGACCCACTTGTCGCCGGTGACCGCTACCACCCGGTCGAGCGCCGCCTTGGCGTCGTCGCACAGGTGGCAGCCCGGTCGGGTGATCAGGGCGAGTCGGGCGTCACTGGCCATCGGTTACCTCCGTGCGGTCGGTCGGCGTCGCCGACCGGAGTTGGGTCTTGCGAACCTTGCCGATCGCCGAGTGCGGCAGGGCGTCGACGAACTCGACAGCGGTCGGGCACTTGAACCGGGCCAGGTTCCGTGCGCAGTGGGCGAGCAACTCCTCGCTGGTCACCGGTCGGCCCTGCACCGGCACCACGTACGCCCGCACAGTCTCGCCGGTCCGCGGGTGCGGCACACCCAGTACCGCCGACTCGACCACCCCGGGGTGCCCGGCGAGCACCAGCTCGACCTCGTGCGGATAGACGTTGAACCCGTTGACCAGGATCAACTCGCCGAGCCGGTCGACCAGGAAGAGGTCCCCGTCATCGTCGGCGTACGCGATGTCACCGGTGCCCCACCAACCATCGGCGTCTGGACCGCTCCGACCGTCGGGCCAGTAGCCGGTGAAGAGGTTCGGGCCGGACACCACTATCTGCCCCGGGTCGGTGCCCGGCGCCACGTCGGAGATGTCCAGCTCGTCCGGGTCGTCGTCGGGGACGGCCAGCCCGTCGCGCCACAGGTCCACCCCGTCGGCGCCGACCAGGCGTAGCCGCACCCCGGGCAGCGGCCGGCCGATCGAACCCGGCTTGGCCACGCCGCCGACCAGGGTGGAGGTGAGCACCGGCGCGGTCTCGGTGAGGCCGTACCCGATGTGCACCTGATGCCCGGTGGACTCCGTGAAGCGCGCCGCGACAGCGGGTTCGAGCGGTGCCGCGCCGCAGACCGCCACCCGCACCGACGCTGTCGCCGCGCGGGCCGTGGCCGCTCCGGCCCAGGTCAGGAACATCGACGGTACGCCGACCAGCACGCTGACCCGGTGCCGCGCGACCTCGTCCAGCCCCGCCGTCGGGCCCGGCTCGTCGAGCAGCACACCTGTCGCGCCGTGGTGCACGACCGCGCCGAGCCCCGAGTTGAGCCCGTACGCATGGAAGAGCGGCAGCGCCAGAAGAACAGTGTCGGTCGGCCCGACCACCGGCGGCTCGATCTCCGCGACCTGTTCGTGGTTGGCGAGCAGCGCCCGGTGCGAGAGCATCGCCCCCTTGGGTCGCCCCTCGGTGCCGGAGGTATAGAGCAGTACCGCCAGGTCGACGCCGCCGCGTCGCGGGCGGGGCGCCGGTCCGGGCGCCTCGGCGGTCGGTGGCGTGCCGTGCAGCGAGGCGAGCGCGGGCAGCTCGGCGGCCACGTCGGCGACCAGGCCTCGAACGTGGTCGGTGGCGATGAGCACCGACGCGCCGGAGTCGGCAAGCACGTGCCGCAACTCCGGGGCGGTGAGGCCGGGGTTGACCGGCACTGTGACCAGCCCGGCGCGGAGGGCGCCGAGCCAGGCGATCACGAAGTCCGGTGTGTTGGGCAGCGCGATGGCGATGCGTGGCGGCGTACCGCCGGGGTCGGTGGGTGGCGCGACGGCGGACAGGCCGCTGGCGGCGGCGTCCACAGCGGCGTCCAGTTCGGACCAGCTCAGTGTGTGTTCACGCCAGTGCAGCGCGGGCCGGTCGGCGCTGTCGAGAGCCGCCCGGCGGACCCGGTCGGCGAGGTTCGGCGCGGGGCTTTCCGAGGCGTCCTGCACGGTGATCGAGTCTGGCACAGCGGACGGCGACGGGCCACGCCCGATGGTTGCGGCCACGCCCGGAGGACGACACCGCGACAGTCCCATGTACGGGACTGTCCGGTGTGCCACCGGCGATCCGATCAGGTCCTGTCGATGGGACGTGCGACGCTGACCACGGGCAGTTCGGCCGCTCCGTCCGGCCGGCCGGCGCGGCGGGTCACCCGAACGGGCGGCGTGCCTCCGACCTGGGGATCCATCCTGGAACACCGGGTCGGCGGAAAGTCAATCGCACACGACGGACAACCGGTCCGCCACCGGTGCGACGGAGCGGGAAATACTTCCGCCTTGTGTAACGGACTTGCCACGCGCGGGTGACGTTGGCCCTATCATCACTCGGGTCGGCTCACCCCATTTGCCGTGAGTCGACACCCCTCAGCCCGAGGAGGCCCCCGTGCCTGTGAGCGCATTGGACCAGCACCTCCAGGGGAATTGCCGCCCGTCGGCAACTCCCGTGACCGTCCTGCCCGACCGGTCACCCGGTCGGTCCGCCCCGACGAGACCTAGACCGGCCCGCCCGGCGACCGACGGGACGGGGGCAACACGGTGACCACCTTCGGTTACGCGGAACGCCCGGTCGGCCTGACCGGTCAACCCGCCCGCTCCCATGTGAACGAGCGGCCAGCGGCCCGTGCCCCATCGGACGAACAGCACGGCGGCGTCGTGCGCGGTGACGGCGCGGCGCAGCGGATTCGCAGCCGACCACACCACAACGAGCCGCCGCCGCGACCCGCGGTGCCCGGTGGAAACGCGAAGCCGGCCGGCGGCCGGGTCGCCGTGCCGTCGCGACCGACAATGCCCGTGCAGGGTCGTCGGGTAAGCGACACACCGGCGGTCACCACCGACCCGGCGGCGGGTGAGACAGCGGTGATCCCGGCGGTGCCGGCCACCACAGCGACCACCCCGACCGGTTTCCCGAGCCGCCCCGACCCGTCCGACCCGGCAACCGAGGTCTGGACGCTGATCGAGCGGGCCCAGGCCGGCGAGTCCGAGGCGTTCGGTCTGATCTACGACCGCTACGTGGACACCGTCTTCCGGTTCGTCTACTTCCGGGTCGGCAACCGGCAACTCGCCGAGGATCTCACCTCGGACACCTTCCTGCGCGCGCTCAAGCGGATCGGCAGCTTCACCTGGCAGGGCCGCGACCTCGGCGCCTGGCTGGTGACGATCGCCCGCAACCTCGTCGCGGACCACTTCAAGTCGGGTCGGTACCGGCTGGAGGTCACCACCGGCGACGTGCTCGACGCCGACCGGGAGGACCGGGGCCCAGAGGGCAGCCCGGAGGCGGCGGTGGTGGAGCACATCACCAACGTCGCGCTCCTCACCGCCGTGAAGCAGCTCAACCCCGAGCAGCAGGAGTGCATAGTGCTCCGCTTCCTCCAGGGCTTCTCGGTCGCCGAGACGGCCCGCGCGATGGGCAAGAACGAGGGAGCCATCAAGGCCCTCCAGTACCGCGCCGTCCGCGCCCTGGCCCGACTGCTGCCCGACGGCTTCCAGCCGTAGTTTGTTACGGCGGGACCGACGGACGTCGATCAACGTCCGCGCAGCTCAGAGTCGGTCCCGCCCGGTGATGACCATCACTTTCTGTAATTTCCGCCCCGCCAGGCCCGTAACCCGTGCCCGGTCCGCCGCGTTTCTCCGGGTGCGACCGGTGGATGTCCCGGCAGGCCCGGGTCACCGAGGTCCGACCGGCATGCCGGCGGCACCTCACCTCCGTGGTGTCACACTGCCGCCCGGTCGCTGGCAACGACGGCGGCCGACCGGCCGTGACCAGCGAGAGGAGGTGCCTGCGGTGGACAACACCCTCTTCTCCCGCCGGCGCGCGGAGCGCTTCGCGCAGCTTCTCGACGAGGCCAACGGCGCTCGACGACACCACGTGCGATCCCGAGTGGACGGCCAACTGGCGCCGCTCGTCGCAGTGGGTCAGCGACTCAGCGTCGACCCCCCGGCTGTCGAGGTGGACCAGGACTTCCGTACCGGCCTGCGGGCGATGCTGCTCGCAACCGCCGAGCGGGAAGGGCTGGGCAGCACACCAGCGGCGGTCAGCGAACCGGCCGCCACTACCACCCGCGGGCGGCTACTGCCGGCGGTCACCGCACGGCGGGCCCGAGCCCGGGGCGCGATCCTGGTTGGCATCGCCGCCGGGGCCATCGCCGTCTCCGGGATCTCCGCCGCCAGCGAGAACGCGGTGCCCGGTGACGCGCTGTACGGCATGAAGCGCTCCACCGAACGGGCACAGCTCGCCCTTGCCAGTTCCGACATCAGCCGAGGGCAGCTCTTCCTGGACTTCGCCCGGACCAGAGTCGGCGAAGCCGCCAAGCTGCGCGGTGACCGGATCGGCTACAGCGCGGTCCTCGACGACATGGACGCCGACAGCCGGCAGGGAGTTCGCCTGCTGACCTCGGCCGCCGTGCAGCGGGCCGAGCCGGGCAGCCTGGACACTCTCAACACCTTCGTGTCGAGCCAGCGTCGGGCGGTACGCGGTCTGCTCGACGGGAGCACCCGGGTCGACCGGGAACGGACCCAGCGGTCGCTGGTGTTGCTGGACAACATCCGGGAACGCTCGGACGACCTGCGCGCGGCGATCGCCTGCGGCCTGCCGGCACCGACAGCCAGCGACGCCCTCGGGCCGAACCCGAGCACCTGCCCCGGGGCCCGCTGACCCGCGTCCCCATACCGCACGTCCGACCGGCCGCGCCACAGTTCGCTGTGTGCCCGGCCGGTCGCCCGTCTACGGCGGATACCCTCGCTGGGGAGCATCCGTCGTACCGGTGAGGAAGGGATTCGCGTGGCGCGTAGCCGTAAGGTGACGGTCAGCACCGACGCCGAGGGGCACACCGCAGCCTGGGCGGAGACCGACCTGGCTCCGGTCAGCGCGCCCGACCCGACCGCCGCGGCGTTCTTCGACGTGGACAACACGATGATGCAGGGCGCGTCGATCTACTGGTTCGCCCGTGGTCTCGCCTCCCGCAACTACGTGACCACCACCGACCTGGCCCGATTCGCCTGGCAGCAGCTCCGCTTCCGGCTACTGGCCCGGGAGCACGCCGGTGACATGTCACTGGCGAAGGAGGCGGCGCTGGCCTTCGTCCAGGGCTGGCGGGTCAACGAGGTCGAGCACCTCGCCGAGGAGATCTTCGACGAGATGATGGCCCCCCGGATCTGGGCCGGCACCCACCAGCTCGCTCAGCGTCACCTGGACGCCGGTCAGCGGGTCTGGCTGGTCAGCGCCGCCCCCGTCGAGATCGGCCGGGTGATCGCCGCCCGGCTCGGCCTCACCGGTGCCATTGGCACTGTGGCCGAGGTGCTGGACGGGGCGTACACCGGACGGTTGGTGGGTGACCTGATGCACGGGCCGGCCAAGGCTGAGGCGGTCACCCAGCTCGCCGCCGTCGAAGGGCTCGACCTGTCCCGCTGTGCGGCCTACAGCGATTCGGCGAACGACCTGCCGCTGCTCTGCGCGGTGGGCCGGGCGGTGGCCGTCAATCCGGACGGCGCCCTGCTGCGGCAGGCCCGCCAGCACGGCTGGGAGGTGCGGGACTTCCGCACCGGCCGCCGAGCGGCCAAGATCGCCGTACCGTCGACTGCGGCGGCCGGGCTGGTCGCCGGCGCGGTGACCGCCGGCCTGGCCCTGCAACGCCGCCGCCGCGCCGGCTGAGACGCCGTGTCCGCTGAGACGTCCTAGGGACCGAACGGGTCCGGCCGTCGCTCCAGCAGCGTGTGCACTGTCTGCTGGATGGTCTCCCGCACCTGGTCGGCGAGGTTGAAGACCACCAGCGGGTCGTCCGCCGAGTCGGTCAGGTGGGCGGTGGGGATCGGCGGGCAGAACTCGATCAGCCACTTGCTGGGTAGCGGCACCATGCCCAGCGGGCCGAGCAGCGGGAACGTCGGCGTGACCGGGAAGTAGGGCAGCTTCAGCAGCCGCGCCAGCGGCTTGATGTCGGCGAGCATCGGGTAGATCTCCTCGCCGCCGACGATGGCGACGGGCACGATCGGGGTGCCGGTGCGCAGCGCCGCCGAGACGAAACCGCCCCGCCCGAAGCGTTGCAGTTTGTAGCGGTCGGCGTAGAGCTTGCCGATGCCCTTGAAGCCCTCGGGAAACACACCGACCAGGTCGCCGCCGCCGAGCAGCCGCTCGGCATCCGGGTTGCAGGCCACTGTGCCACCGGTCTTGCGGGCCAACTCGGAGACCACCGGCATCCGGAAGACCAGGTCGGCGCCGAGCAGCCGCAGGTAGCGGTGAGCGGGATGCTTGTCGTGCAGCGCCGCCGAGAGGATCAGGGCGTCCAGTGCCACAGTCCCGGAGTGGTTGCCGACCACCAGGGCGGGCCCGTCCACGGGGACGTGCTCCACCCCACTGACCTCGGTGCGGAACCAGTCCCGGTAGAGCAGCCGCAGCAGCGGGTGGAAGACCGCGTCGGTCAACTCGGAGTCGAAACCGAACTCGTCGACCTCGTAGTCACCGGAGAGCCTCCGGCGCAGGAACGCCAAGCCGTTCGCGACCTTGCGGTCCCAGTGGTCCCCGGGCCGGTCCGACACCGCCGGCTCGGTGCCGCCTGGCAACCCGGCGTCGACCTCGTCGGCAGGCATCGGCGTCGAGGCCGGGGTCGGCGGTGCGGTTGCGGCCTGCGGCGCGGTCGGGGCCGGGGTCTGCGCGGCCTGCGCGGCAGGTCGATGTCCGTTGCGCCGTGCCGGCTCCGCGTCCGGCGCGGGCACCTGCTGCGGTACGTCGAAACGCCCGACCGACTGCGGGTCGCGCCCCTCCTCCGGGCCGCTCATGACGCCGCCTCGGTTCGCGACTGCGGGGCTCGCAAGACCGGCCCACTCCTCGCGCTCACGATGACCGCTCCCGGACCGCTGAGCGGACCTGCCGGATGCCGTCCAGGACGAGCTGCTCGGCGGCGGCCAACTGGCCCCGGGTGACCACCACCCCACCGTGATGGGCCCGGATGAAGTCCTCGAACGCCTCGGCGGTCGACCGGGGCGTGAAGCCGTACTCCTGCTCGAGCCGGCTGGTGTCGACCACCCGGCCGTGCACGAAGAGGTCGACCTGGTCCAGGCCGTAGCGGCCGAAGCCCATGGTGCGGGCCAGCGCGGCGGCCCCGGAGAGACCCGGCTCCAGCACCGGGACGGCGACCCGTCCGGCGCGCCGGATCGCCTGGGACAGCGACAGCACCCCGGGGCCGGCGACGTTGTACGTGCCGGGATGGTCCTCCACGATCGACCGGTGCAGCACCTCCAACGCGTCGTCGAAGTGCAGGAACTGCAGGCGGGGGTCACGGCCGAAGACGGTCGGCACGAACGGCTGCGAGAAGTAGCGGGTCAACGTCGTGTCGGCGGTCGAGCCGATGAACGGTGCGAAGCGCAGCACCGTGGCGGTGACGTCGGACCGACGGCGACGGAAACCGCGCACGTACCCCTCAAGGTCGAGGATGTCGCGGCCGAAACCGCCGCGCGGCACCTCGCGAGGTTCGGTCTCCTCGGTGAAGACCGCCGGATCACGGAACGACACCCCGTACGCGGCGGTCGACGAGCGGACCACGAGCTTGCGCAGTCGGGGTGCCCGCTGGCAGGCGGCGAGCATCTGCATGCTGCCGATCACGTTCTGGTCCTTCATCGCGGACCGGCCGCCGTGCTGCGGGTCGGGTGAGGTGACCAGCGCGAGGTGCACCACCGCGTCGACGTCCAGGTCGGCGAGGAGGCCACCGAGGGAACCGTTGTCGACGCGGATGCGTTCGACCCGGTCCAGCAGGTCGGTGAACTCGGTGCCGGAGTCCGGTGCGTCGACCCCGATGACCCGTTCGATGCGCGGGTCGGCGGCCAGTCGGGCCGCCACGTGGGCGCCCAGGTAACGGCCCACTCCGGTGACGACGACGACCCCCGGAGCACCTGAGGTGCCACCGGGGGTCATCTGACGCACCTACGCCGGCAGGATGGACCGAGCCGGGACGACCACGGCCTGATCACCTGAGCCTCCGGAGGTCGACAGTTTGGCAAGTGACGCCGAACGCCGGGCTCAAAGCCCGGCGGCGATCACTTGCCGAGACGGCGACGCTGGACGCGGGTCTTGCGCAGCAGCTTGCGGTGCTTCTTCTTAGCCATGCGCTTACGGCGCTTCTTGACCACCGAGCCCATACGACAGCCTTTCGATACAACGTGCGGGGCGGACCGGATGACACCACGCAGGTGGCGACGGCGACCGCTTGCGGACAACGGACCGGACCAGTCTGGGCGGCGGGGCGCACCGGTGGGGTCTCGGTCGGGCTCCAGGGTAGCCGGAGGGCGTCAGCCGGACCAACGCGCCCCCGTCCCGGCCGCCTCTGGTTCGCGACGCGAGGCCCGCGAGCTCACTCCTCACGCCTACCGATGCCGGTCAACCGGCGATCGGAGGGCGGGGCGGTGGCTCAGGCGGTCTCCTGAAAGGCACCCCGAAGATATTCGTGCACCGCGTGCTCGGGCACCCGGAACGACCGGCCGACCCGGACGGCGGTGAGCTCACCGCTGTGCACCAGGCGATAGACAGTCATCTTTGACACCCGCATGACCGTCGCCACTTCCGCGACGGTCAGGAACTTGACCTCCGACAGCCGTCCGTCGGACTGTGACCCGGCCATGGCTCACCGACCCATCCCATGCCCGGCGCGTGCCAACCCGACGGATGCTCCGGGCCGGGCCGGCGACGCGCGTGTTACCAGTACGGTAGCGGGGCGGTTGTGACCGGCGCGATCCCTTCCTGCAACTGATCATGCTTCGGTGGCCGGTTCACCCGATCCGTGCTCCCGGTATCCGCCCGCGCGCGTCCGTCGTCCGGTTGTTGCCGCGCTGCTCATTCGGTACGCAGCGCGACCACCGGGTCGAGACGGCCGGCGCGCTGCGCGGGAACGACCCCGAAGACGATGCCCACCACCGCCGACACCCCGAAGGCCAGCGCCAACGACCACCAGGTGATCGCCGCCGGGATTGGCGACAGCGCGTCGACCAGCGCTGCGGTTCCCACGCCCAGCGCCATCCCGGTGAGCCCGCCGATCGTGGTGAGCAGCACCGCCTCCAGTAGGAACTGCACGCCGATGTCGCGGGGACGTGCGCCGACGGCCTTGCGCAGCCCGATCTCCCGGGTCCGCTCCCGGACGCTGACCAGCATGATGTTGGAGACGCCGACGCCGCCGACGAGCAGCGAGATGCCGGCGATGGCCGCCAGCACGCCGGTGAGGACACCGAGGATGTCGCCGAGCACGCCGAGGATCTGCTGCTGGGTGACCGCGCTGAACTCGGTGTCCGGGTGTCGGCGGCTCAGCTCGGCGACGATCCGTTCGCCCAACTCGTCGATCCGCTCCCGGTCCGGCGCCTTCACCGCGATGCCGTCGACCCGCTGGGTGCCCCAGAGTCGCTGCGCGGCGGTCACCGGCACGTGCACCTCGTCGTCCCGGTCGACACCGAGGCTCTGCCCGAGGGGCGCGAAGACACCGATCACCCGGAACCGCACCCCGGCCAACGCCACCTGCTGGCCGAGCGGATCCCGGTCGGGGAAGAGCGCACGGGCGACCGAGTCACCGAGCACCGCCACCCGTCGGCTGGTGTCCACGTCGGTGCCGGTGAGGTAGCGTCCCCGCGCCAGCGAGCGGGTGAACACCGCCGGGGTCGTCTCCAGGACGCCCTGCACGGTGGTGAAGTCGGAGCGGGCGCCGGCCCGCGCTGTCGCCCCGGACGCGACGGTGACGGCCACCCGGTCGGGGTCGCCGACCACCCGGGTGACGGCGTCCACGTCCTTGAGGGTCAGCGGCGAGACGACAGGCGCGTTACCCACCTCGATCCGGCCGGGGACGACCAGCAGCAGGTTGGAGCCGAGGCCCTCGACCTGTTGCTCGACCTTCTGTTTGGTGCCGGTGCCGATGGCCACCAGCAGCACCACCGAGGCCACCCCGATGATCACCCCGAGCATGGTCAGCGCGCTGCGCAGCCGGTTGGCCCGGAGGGCGTCCAGCGCGACCCGCCACGCCTCGGCGACTCTCACGCCGTACCACCGGGTCGGTCGGCTTCGCGCTCACCCGCAGCCGCGTCGCGCGCCTCGCCCTGGGCGGCGTCGCGCGGATCGTTTTCGGGCCGCTCGACCTCGAGCGGAAGGCGCCCGGTGGCTCCGGCGGCGCCACCGGAGCCACCGGACGGGTGCCCCGGACCGCTTCCGGACGCGGACCGGGGCTCCGCGCTGGGAGCGGGGACCAGTGTCGCAGGTCGACCGTGATCAACGGACGGCGGTCGATCATGAGCGGAGCGCGGGGCGGCGCTGTCCGCCACGACCACCCCGTCGCGCATGGTGATCCGGCGGTGGGCGCGGGCCGCTACCTCCTGGTCGTGGGTGACCATCACCAGCGCCACCCCCGACTCCGCGTTCAGTTGTTCCAACAGCTCAAGCACTGCGGCACCGGTGACGCTGTCCAGGTTGCCTGTGGGTTCGTCGGCCAGCAGCACCGTCGGCTCGGTGACCAGCGCGCGGGCGATCGCCACCCGCTGCTGCTCACCGCCGGACATCTGGTTGGGCCGGTGATCCAGCCGGTGCCCGAGGCCGACCCGGCCCAGCATCGCCGCCGCCCGCTCCCGCCGCTGCCGGGCCGAGACTCCCCGGTAGACCAGGGGCAACGCCACGTTCTCCACCGCCGAGGTACGCGGCAACAGGTGGAACGCCTGGAAGACGAAGCCGATGGTCTCGTTGCGCAGGGTCGCCATCTCCGGTGGGGCGAGGGCGTTGACGTCCCGGCCGCCGATGACCAGGCGGCCACCGGTGGGCCGGTCCAGCCCACCGAGGAGGTGCATGAGAGTGGACTTGCCCGAGCCGGACGGGCCGACCAGGGCCACGTAGTCCCCCGGTTGCACTGTGAGCGACACCCCGCGCAGCGCCTCCACCGACACCCCGTCGAGCTGGTACGTCCGGGACACGTCCACCGCCTCGATGGCCGGAACGCGCTTGCCTGCCGGCGGATCCGCCACGGCGGCTTCGCTCACTGGACTTCCTGGCCGTCGCGGACCTGGTCGGCGCCACGCACCACGATCCGGTCGCCGGGCTGCACGCCGTTGAGGATCTGCACGAGGTCGGACCCCTGGACGCCCACCGTCACCGAAGCGCGGCCCGCCTTGCCGTCACGGACCACCCAGACCGCGTCCCGGCCGTCGGCGGAGAACACCGCGGACGCGGGGACGGTCACCGCGTCGACGGCCTCGCGTACCCGCAGGTGCACTATCGCGTTCATGCCAGGGCGGGGCGTCGGGGCCGGCTCGTCCTCGGCCAGCTTCCCGGCGCCCAGCGCGAGGCGGACCCGGTAGGTGACCCCGCCCTGCGCGGAGTTGGTGGGCAGCACGTCGACCGAGCGGACGGTGGCGTCGTAGCTGGCGCCGGTGACGGCGTCCAACTCGACAGTGGCGGGCACGCCGGCCTTGACGAGGAGTACGTCGGTCTCGTCCACCTCGGCGAGCAGCCCGAGCTGTCCGGTATCAACAACTGTCAGCACCGGCGCGCCGGCGCTGACCAGCCCACCGACCACTACGGCGTCGTCCACCCCGGCCGGCGGCCCGCCCTGACTGGGGGCCAGCACGGACGGGTCGAGGCCGGCGCCACCGGCCTGCTCCAACAACCCGGCCAGACCGGCATTCGCGCCACCGCCGGCCCGGGTGCCGCCGGGCTGCACCACCCCGGCGATCGGGGCGCGCAGGGTCAGCGCGTCGACTGTCGCCTTCGCCAGGTCGTACGCCTGCTGGGCTTGGAGCCGTTGCGCCGCGGAGAGCGCGCCGACCGCGGAACTCAACCCGTTGATCCCCCGCTGCACCGCGCGGACCGCCTGGTCGGCGCTGCGCGCGGCGGCCGCGTACTGGCGTTGCGCGGACGTCACCTGGGTGAGCAGCACGTCGCGCAGTTGCGGGTCGGCGATCTTCTCGGCGGCCTTCCGGGCCGCGTCGAACGCCTCGTCGGCGGCCTTGTCGGTGCCGCGCCGGCTGCTGGTCAGGTTGCCGGCTCCGACGCCCCGGCCGGCGCGCTTAGCGGCGGTCAGCGCCTCCTTGGCCTGACGGAGACGCTGTTGCGCGTTCGGTGAGTCGACCACTGCCAGCACCTGACCGCGCTTCACCCGCTGTCCAGGCTGGACGCGCAGGCTGGCCAGGGTGCCGTCGGCGGGAGCGATGAGGGTGGCGGCGGCGCGAGCGGTCACCGTGGCCGGAGCGTCGATCACCTCGGTGACCGGGTTGCGGGCAGCTGACGCGAGCGCGAGGTCGGGGCCTTCGTCGCCGCAGGACGCGGCGGTGGTGGCGGTGAGAACGACGACGGCGGTCAGGGCAATGAGCAGGCGGGGCCGCGTGGCGCTCGCGGGCCGCGGCGGGTGGAGGCGGCGCACGCATCGATCGTACGGCCACCTCCTCCCTTTGCCATGAATGGCATCTCCGGGGTGGTCGTGGGATGAGACATCGACTATCCACCCAGGCTAGAAAGCGCTTTTGGCAGCCCGCCCCGTACCCACACGCACAACCACGCCCCGCAGTGGACGGCGGAGTGGCGCCAACACGTTCAGCAATGGCACCACTCCGCCAACCAATCGCTTACACAGAAATACCAGCTACGGAGCCTTCACTAGCAGTTCCCCAGCCCTCCGCGACACCAGCGGAGCCGCATTTCTCATTCGAATTCCTTACCATAAGGAAGCGGAAACGCGAATACCGGGACACCTGATTCCGTTGCCAAAACGATGCCCTTGAGGCCGTCGTGCGTGCTAAATCGGATCATCTCAAAAGTATCGCCTTCCAGCTTGTCCAGCGCCTCAAGGATTCCGTTCGTCTGAACGGTCAGCGGCGAGTCTGGGGCGAGTCGTCTCCGGCGCCGGACGTAAATGGTGCGAACCGCCGCGACCGAAGCGGTTGACCCTTCTGCCTCTCGAATTCCGGAGGCACGGACCGCCGAAGAAAACGCTGCCGCGCACCACGTTTCAACTGCGTCAACCAGGGATGATTCATGCATCTGGGAGTTCCCATCCACGCCTCAGGCTCGAGTAGCTTAGCATCCGGAGAACGTGGCGCCACCGACACTCGACCGCACATCCGCGCCCGTTACCTGGCCGCGAAGAGTCACCTCACCTTCGTCATACGGGTAGTTAACCCCATCAACGATCTGTGATGCGACGGACGATCGAGGCACTCGGAGGACTACGCCCGGCCCGCCGCCCTCTCTGCTGATGTCAAGAGCAATATCAGGATCGGTGGTCCAGGATGTAAAGTTGCTGCGAGTGTTACCACCGGCATGCCTGTCGGGGTCGTTATGCCCACCCCAGGGTGTCGCGATTCCACGCCGCGCCTCGTCGAGTCCTGGGTGGTCAGACGCCAGGCCACGATAGAGCCAGTCGTCCCCTCCACTATTGTGAACCAGGACTGGCGTGTCACCGGCCACCACATAGTAGGTGTGGAGGCCGGCAACGGTGAGGTTGTAGGCAAGGTCTGCGTAGGCAGTATCCGGACGAATACCCACGACGGATCGGGTCTTGCCGTCCGACGACAACACGAGGTCGCCCACGTCGAGCCTGTCAGCCCGCTGCCATTCCCCGTCTGTCCGGTTCCAGAACGGATGATCCTCTGTCGTAGTGACAACGGCGCCAACGAGTTGAAGATCGACGAGATCGTCCTGATGGACCCATACGTCCGTGATGACTCGTGGGCCCTGCTCGCCGGTCTCCGGGTCCGCGGCCATGACCTCGTCCCCGGCCTCCAGCTCATCAAGTCGCTTGGTGGTGCCGTCGGCCATTAGAACCTTGGTGTCACCACTAAAGCTCTTGCAGCCACAATTGCAACCCTTGCCACCCTTACCAAGCTTCCCGGGCGTACCGGAAATGAGCCGGTCATCGTCCGGCAAGTTCTCGACACTCCAATAGAAGTGACCGGACCACAACTCTTGATACCAATCACCGCATCCATTGGATGAGCGCATCTCCCAACAGATACTCAACGCGAGCATGCGGGTGTCCCGCTCCATCAGGACGTCGTTGTTACCTTGGCTCGATATCCGGTAGTAATCAGCACGCTGGTCATTCCATCGCCGCATGAAGTCTTCGAGTGGAACAGTCGGCGGCACCACAATGCCGTGACCCAGGCTTCGCGGGTGGTCGAACCTCGACTTAGTGCTCGTCTTGCCGTTCGCGTCGCCCCAATCGGTGTTGGCCTTGGTGCCGCAGCCACCTGGGCAGCCCCCGGCGCCGCGACCATCCCCTTCCTCCAGGGGACGGGGGTCGTAACCACGGCAATCGAACTCTAGGCAGTCAGCCGGGATCAGACCGTCCGGGTCACTCATGGTGACCGGGGAGTTGTTGGCGTAGGAGTAGCCGTTCCACTGCTGCGGGTCGGCTAGGTCCTGCAACGGGTCGACCGAGACGAACCGACCGATTGTCGGGTCGTAGTTTCGGGCGCTGACCTGGGTCAGGCCGGTGCTCGTGTTCAGCGGCTGGTTCAGGAAGCCGCGGTTGTCCGGCGCCGTGACGGTAGAGCCGCGGGGCGCGCCGTACGGGGTGTACTGCCGCCAGGTCGGCACCTGGGCAGTGTTGTTCAGGTAGAGGTTCGGCGTGCCCTGGTGGTCCGGGATGGTGAACCCGTACGCGGTGCCACTGCCCGTGCGATAGGCCACCGCACCGCTGGGCAGCGGGTAGTAGCGGGTGCCGCTCAACGCCTGGGTGTTGGTGTTGAGGGTGATCTGCTGACCGGGCAGGTAGAGGGTGGTGACCCCCGGGTCCTTCTGAATCAACAGGTTGCCGTCGGCGTCGTGCAGGAACGAGCTGTTTCCGCCAGTGCTGCCGGTCACCGACGCCAACTCACCAGCGTCGTCCCAGTTCAGAGTTTGGGTGCCCTGCCCGGCCTTGCGGGTGGTCATGTTGCCCGCGTCGTCGTAGCTGTACGAGGTGCTGCCGGTGAGTCCACCGGAGGTGGCGGTGCTCGTCAACGTGTGCGGCTGGCCCTTGGCGTTGCCGTCGTACACGTAGTTGGTGGTGGTGTCGGTCCCGCCAGACGTCGAGTACTGGGTCTGACTCTTCCGGTTGCCGAGCGAGTCGACGTTCCACTCGGTCCAGTAGGCGCTGGTGGCACCGATGCCACTGCCGACCATGGCGCGATTACCGAGGGTGGGCGTGACCGCGCACGCGTCGGTCGCCGTCCATGCCTTGGTGAGCCGCCGCAGCGAGTCGTACCGGTAACACTGCGTCTCCGACGCGGTGGTCGGGTCGGAGCGGGTGTCGACGGTCTTGGTGATGTTGCCGTACAGGTCGTACTCGTAGTCTCGCTTGCCGACGTCCTTGGTGGTGGTCGTCGTCTTGGTCACCAGTTGTTGCTTACGTCGCCCGTTGTGGTCGTCGTAGATGTTGACGACCGAGGCCCCGCTCGTCGAAAGACCCACAAGGTTACGGGTGACCCGTCCCCACGCGTCGTAGTCGACGGACGCGCTGTAGCCGGCAAGCCCACCGACGACCGTCGGCAGGTCCAGTATTCCGCCGTAGGCGCGAATCACTGTCTCGCTGGGCAGGTTTCCCCTGGCCGGGTAGGTGTCGGTAACCGGAAGCCCGGTCGTCGCTGAATAGGTGTGCCCGAACGCGTACGTGTTGCCGAGCGCCCCTTCGACAGCGGGGATGGTGATCGTCTCGCCCTTCGAGTTGCCGAAGGAGTCGAAGTTGATCCACTGAGTGCTGTATTCGGCGCCATTGCGGAAGGCGGTCGCCGTGGTCAACTTGCCAATCGCATTCGTGATCGACGCGGCGCTGTTGTCGTTGTCGTACACCCATGCCGCCAGCTTGTTGCTGGCCGACTGCGTCGCGGCCGTCGCGGCGAAGCTGGCCGTACGACGGTTGATCTTGTCGAAGGTGGACGAGACGGTCTTGCCGCGACCGTCGGTCGACTCGATGACGTTGCCCGCGCCGTCGTAGCGCATGGTGCTGGTGCCGGCATCGGGGTCGTCCTTGCTGACCACCTGCCCCAGCAGGTTGAACGTGCTGATCCAGGGGTTACCGGCAGCGTCGGTAACTGTCGACTGGTTGTCCTGCCCGTCGTAGCCGTAGGTGCTGTCCACCGATGTGCCGCCGGTGAGGCGGTAGACGCCGGTGAACGAGTTCGACGGGGAAACCAGCGTCGGCGCTGCGGTGTACTGGAGTTGCTTCTCCAACCGGCCCATCGGGTCGGTGACCGTCGCGGTGACGGTGCCACCGGTCGGCGGGATGACCGTCGTACGGTCGCCGTTGTACACCGTCCTGGTCGACGACTTGACCACGCCGTCGCGGGCGCTCTCGGCCAGGATGACCCGGCCAAGCCCGTCGTAGGTGTTGAAGGTCTGGTTGAGAGCCTTCTTCTCCAGCGAGTCGGCGTAGACCGGAACCGTGTTCGGCCCGCTGGCGGCGTCCCACCAGCCGTTGTAGGTCGCCCGCACCCAACCCCGGCTGTCGTAGAACGAGTCGGAGATCATCCGGCCGCCCACGTTCGTGTCCGCCTGGGTCTGCCGCACCCGGTACTGGGCGTCGTAGATGGTGGTGGTGGTCGCGTAGCTGTTATTGAGGTTCAGCGTCTCGGTCGTCGTCGCGGTTGGCCCGCTCTTGGAAACCGTGTAGCTGTGCTTCACGTTCGGCAGAGCGCTGGTGGGCCTGGACGCCAACCAGACCGTCTTCAGCCGACCCAGCGCGTCGTACTGGGTACGGGTGACCACCCCGTTGGCATCGGTGCTGCTCGTGGGGAGATTACGCAGCGTGGTCATGGTCGTGGAGGTGCCGTGGCCCTCCGCGTTCTGCAGGGTCATGCCGGTGGTCAGGCCGGCGGCGTTGTCGGTGTAGCTGGTGGTGGACTTGTTGCCGTTGCCGTCCCAGGTGCCGATGGCGCGACCGTAGGCGTCGAACTCGACCCGGTCGGTGGTCTGGTAGGCATATCCGCCGGAGACCCAGTCGGACGCCTTGCGGACCATCGTGACGTTGCCCCGGCTCGGGGCCGCCTGCGGGAACGTGGTCGCGAACTGCGGGTCGTCGTAGTAGGTCCGGGCATGCGAGACGACCTGCGCCGGCCGGTTGACAGTGGTCGGGGCTGCCAGCGTGTTGGTGCTGCCCGGCACCGACGTCGGCGAGCCGGCGCGGAAGCCGGCGCAGGCCACCGACACTGTCTCGACCTGGCTGGTCAGGCCGACCAGATTGAGACCGGTGTTGGCCGGGGCGTACGTCGTGCTCGTGCACCGGTCGTAGGCGGGGTTCGCCGGCACTGTGTGGTCGTACGAGTGCTGTAGCAGGCCGAAGGTCGCGGAGCTGGTCGACGCGTCGTACGACATGTCGGTCTGGCTGTATCGCCAGGTGGTGCTGGAACCCGAGGTGACCGCCTGCCGCCGCCAGGTCTGCACCGGCGCGCTGAACGTCGCGGTCAGCGCCGGGAGCCCCGTGCGGCTCCGGGTAGCTGTCGCGTCCGACACCCAGTACGAGGTGACAGTCGAGTTGTCGATCGGACCGCCGTCACCCAGGTACGAGGTGGTCTCCAGGGCACGCCCGGCGAGCTGATCGACATCCTCGTGGACGCCGCCGGCGCTGTCGGTGACGTTGACGACAGTGGTGTTGTTGTTCTTGCTCATGCCACGGTAGTAGGTGGTCTCGCCCAGGGTGCGGGGGTCGTTCGCGCCGTCACCGTTGCGGACCCGAACCTTGCCGTAACCGCGGAACTGGCCGTAGGTGCGGTACTTGGCCTTGACCACCTCGTTGTCGTCGAAGTGCCACGCCGCGCCGTCGACGTACTCGTAGTTGGTGGAGGTGGCCGGGGCGCCCCCGGTGGGGTCGGTCGTGGTGACCCGGGTGACCGCGTACTTGTGGAACCAGTCCCGGATCGGGTTCGGCAGCCCGTCCGGCGTCCAGTAGACGGGGTAGCAGGACTGGGTGTTGGACGTGGGACTGATCGTCACCGGCGCGGTGCAGCGCTTCGGCAGCTCGTAGCTGGGCGAGATGACCGAACCGGTCTCGGTGGTGATCGTCGCGATCCGCTGCCGGTAGAACGACGGGTAGCCACCTGCGGTGTCCACCCGGTTGGGCAACTTGATGCCGGTGAACGACACCGAGGGCAGCGAGATGGCGCTGGTGGAGCCACCGGAGGTGGTGTCGTGCCCGGTGCGGGTGATCGATGACAGCCACAGCGCCGGCGATGTCTCGTCTTCTGGGTTCGGCAGCGTATGGGTGAACGCGTAGGTGTCGACCTTCCGGTACGGCGGGGTGAGGCTCGCGTCGTACTGCTGGGTCTCGATGGACGTCAGCCGCACCGTGGAGAAGAACGATGGACTCCACGGCTTGCAGTCCGTGCCCGAGTTGCAGACCAGGTCGAACGGCACGTCCGGCCAGTTGGCCTTGTTCGCCTCGTTCAGCGGCTTGCAGGTGCCGGAGAGGCAGCGGTCGTCGGTGTTGAAGACCACCTGGTTGGGGATGATGCCGTACGCGCCGTTGTCGCGGAAGCCGTAGTCGATCCGGGCGAGGTTGCTGTCCCGGATGTAGGACACGTCGGTGGCGCCCTCGTTGCGTCCGTAGTAGTTGGTGGCCTGGTTGTAGTAGTAGGCCATCGCGTTGCCGTGGACGTCCTTGGCGTAGTCGAGGTTCCACCGGTACGCCATTGTGCAGACCGACGAGCTGAAGCCGGCCGCGTTGTAGCAGGGGTCTCCCGAGTGGGCCGAGTAGACCGGGATGTGGTCGACCGACTTGGTCTCCGGCTTGTTGGTCGTCCAACCCGGCAGGCGGTTACGGCCGAACTCGTAGACGGTGCCGTCCCGCTCGGTGACCCGCCAGTAGTCGGTGTCCTTGGTTCCGCTGCCGTTGCCCGAGTTCATGACCCGGGTGACCACCGCGCCCGTGTCGTTCTGCATCTTCCAGACGCTCTTGGCGGAGTCCCAGATCAGTGAGCTGGAGGATCCGTTGAGGGCGATGGTGAGGACCGGGCCGGCGTAGCAACGGTCGTTCGTCTTGACCGGGGACGGGCTGCCACCCGGGTCGTCCGCGCAGGAGACGAAGGTCTGCTCGACGTACGACTTCGGGGTGGTCCAGCCGTCGCCCACCCAGGAGGCCTGCGCGTTGGTCGCGGCGGTCTGACCGTCGACACCACCGGAGTTGTAGGAGAGGGCCAGTTGCGGCAGGAGCTTCGACCGGGTCGGTGGCACGGTCACCGGGTACGAGTAGCTGAACGAGCCCGTGCTGCCACCTGCCGTCCACGAACCGGTCGGCTTCAGGTCGGTCGCCGCATAGGTGCCGCCCCTACCGCCCTCGTCGCCAGCACCCGCCATGGCGGCGAAGACCATCGCCGAGTCGGCCGACCGGCTGTCGGCGGTGGCGGTCGTGATCGGCACCTCGGCCGAGACCGAGTTGCTCGCCGGGTCGTTGGTGGAGACCAACGGTGTCGGCGTTCGGCACTCGGCGAGCGCCGGTGTGGTGAGGGCGCACGCTGGCATCCGCACGAGTCGCAGTCGGGAGCCGTAGTTGCCGCCGTACGCCTCGGCGAAGTCGGCGTAGTCGACGCCGACGCGCACCGATCCGTTGACTGGCTCGGTCGACGACGGGGTCACCGAGAGCAGCACGCCGCCGACGCCTGCCGCCTCGGTCGCCTTGCGGTCGGCGACCGACACCCGCATCTGCTGCGGGCCGGCGTACCGTCCGCGCTTGACGACCGGTTCCACCCAGACCGGGGTGCCCGCCGCGCGGGCCTTCGCCGGTGCCGTAGCCCGGGCCGCGGACGCCGATCCGGTCAACGCCACAGTCGTCGAGGCAGCCTTCGGCCACGCCGTCCGCGACGGTCGATAGGTCGACTTGGCCTGGTCGGGTGGAGTCACGAAGTTCGTGGGCAGCGGCTTGACACCGGTCACCGAACGCCCTGGCGACATGGGCGGCAGTGTGGACAATCCACTGTCTTCCGGCTTCGCAGCCGCCGGTGCACCCACCAACAAGCTCGCCACCAGCGACGTAGCCGCGGTCAGTGCCCCCAGCCGTTTGCGCCGTGTAAGTAGGCGCAATCCCCCGTGCCCGGCCATTTCACCCTCACCTCTGCGAGATCGTCAGAAATCCACGCAGGGTGTCTCGTCGCACACCCCCGTGGCGCGAACAATGTTTCATGTCGGCTTCCCCCGAAGGTAACGGTGCGATAACAAATGACCACGATCACAGCGGCAAATACGCTGCAGTGAGTCCGAAAGGGACGACTCCGTGTGACGTCCTCCGTTCCACGGGTGCCGTAGGTGCTGGTTCACTGTGGCCGCCCAACGGACGTGCTCCGCGTCCGACGGCTTCACTCACGGGGGAGATACCTCTTCATGCCCAAAATCGGTCCTCAACCGAGGACGTCGACATCCAGACGAACGCTCACCACGGGTGTCGTCGCAAGCCTCGTCCTGGCCACCTCAGCCACGTTCCTACCCGCCGTACCGGCCGCCGCCGCGCCCAGCAAGCCCGCACCGAAGCCGGCGGATGGATCACTCAGCGTCGACCGGGCGATGGTCGAGGCGAAGCGGACTGGCAAGCCGGTCGAGGCAACCGGCGCCCGGACGTCGACCACGACCTTCACCGCCCGCCCAGACGGGATGATGGAACTGACCGAGTCGGCCGTACCCACTCGCACCAGGGTGAACGGCACGTGGAAGGACCTGGACCCGACACTGGTCCGAAACGCCGACGGCAGCATCACGGCGGCCGTCACCACCAACCCGATCCGCGTCTCCGCCGGTGGCGGCGGACCGCTCGCCCAGATGACCAGCGGGGACCGCGCACTGTCGGTCACCGCTCCGTTGACCCTGCCGACGCCGACCCTGTCGGGGCCAACCGCCACCTACGCCGAGGTGCTGCCCGGGGTCGACCTGACCGTCCGGGTCGACACCGAGGGTTCCTTCTCGCACGTCTTCGTGGTCAAAAACCGACAGGCTGCCGCCAACCCGCGGCTCGCGGCCCTCGACCTCGCCACCGCCACGAAGGGCGTCGAGCTGACAGCCGACCCGGCCGGCAACATCACCGGGCGCGATCGTGGCGGCCGGACGGTAATCACCGCGCCCGCCCCCGCGATGTGGGATTCCGCCAGCGGCGCGGGCGCACAGGCTGGCACGAACGAACGAGGAGCCGCTTCCACCCCGGGCGGGCCCGGTCGCGGGGCGCGGACGGCCCCGATCGCTGTCCAGATCGGTGCCGGGAAGCTGCGGCTCACCCCCGACCGGAAGCTGCTGAACGACCCGGCAGCGGTGTTCCCCCTCTACATCGACCCCACCTTCAACTGGACGCCGGTCGGCCCCAAGATGAGCGGTTGGGCCTCGATCTCCTACCAGCACCAGTCGACCAACTACTGGAAGAACACTCCGGACCCGATCGGCCGGATGCAGGTCGGTAACTCGGGAAGCCAGCGGTCGAACACTCTGATCAACTTCCCAGTCCCGTACTCCACCCTGGCCGGCGCCGAGATCGCGGACGCCCTCTTCAAGATCACAAACACCAGATCCTGGAGCTGCACCGACAAGACGGTGAACATCTACGGCCCGGGCACCACATTGAGTTCCAGCAACGCCACCTGGAACTACTGGGAGGGGGTGAGTAAGGGCAGCGCCATCGCCAGCAAGAGCTTCGCGTACGGCTACAGCGGTTGCGACGCCGACGGCGTGTCCTTCGACATCACCGGGCAGATCAAGGCCGACGTCACGGCCAAGAAGTCGACCCGCACCCTGTGGATGGTCGCCGCCAACGAGGCCAGCGACGCCCAGAGCTGGAAGGAGTTCCTGGAGACCAGCCCCACGCTGACCATCCGCTACAACCACGCACCCGCCGCGCCGACCGGATTGACCACCTCCCCCGCGACAGACTGCATCGCGGCCAGCCCGACAGTGGTCGGCGACACCGCCGTCTCCCTGTACGCGCCGGTTTCCGACGCGGACCGAGGAGCGCTCGGGGTCACCTTCAAGCTTTGGAAGAACAGCGATGCCTCCCAGACGGCCATCGCCAGCACCAATCCCAACCTGCTGACGTACTCCTCCGGCACCACTGCGGTATTTGTCGTACCGCGAGCCGCGTTGGCAGCCGCCGCGGGCGTGACAAGCGGCAGTGCGGGAACTCCGACCACCTTCGCCTGGAAGGTGCAGACGACCGACTTCCGTACCTCCAGCAACTGGTCGACCACCTGTCGGTTCACCTTCGACGCCACAAGGGCCGGACCGCCCAACATCTCCGAACTCGCCGTACAGCCGACGATCGGGCAGCCAGTCACGGTCTCGGTCAAGCCGCCGTCCAGCGGCGCCGTGCCCACCAACTACGTCTACCAGTTGAACGCGGCACCGCCGCAGAGCGTCACCCCCGACGCGAACGGCAACGCGAACTTGCAGATCACCCCGAACCGTTTCACCAACACGATCTCCGTCACCAGCGTCACTGCTGCGGGCAAGAACTTCGGCGATACCGCGATCCTGTCGTTCAATGCCGACCCCTCGTCCGTAGTGGCACCGGACGGCGACCTGACCGGCGACGGCCGAGCCGACCTTCTCACCGGTGGCTCGGTGAACAACCTCAAGGCTGGCCTGTGGCTGGCAAAGAACAATGGCGCGGCCGGGGTAAACCCGAGCATCAGCAACATGGGCGCACGAGGGAACGGGGTCACCGGTGAGAACTCTCCGGCCGACTTCAACGGCGCTCAGGTCATCACGGGACGATTCACCGGCGGCAACCTTCAGGACGTGCTGATCTACTACCCGACGGGTAACAACGCCGGCGGTGGCGGGATCCTCGCCGGCAACGGCGATGGATCGACCTTGATGCCGGAGCGCGGTGGGGTCCAGACCAGCCTCCTGGCCGACTACCTCCTCGACGAGTACGGCCGATCGCCGATCCAGCTGGCGAACGCCGGTGAGGCGCGGGGGCCCGGCTCCGGCTTCCCGGACCTGATCGGCACCAGCGGCGACGCCACGAACGGCTACCAACTCACCTACTACCCCAGCTTCCCGGGGACCAGCCTGTTCTTCGGGGCGACCTCGACCGGGGCACTGACCCCGACCGGCGGCGCCGACTGGAACAACTGGACGATCACCACAACGCAGACCAGCACGGGCGCGGCGATGTTCCTCTGGAACCGGACCACCGGCGCGCTGCACCTCTGGTCCAACCTGGCCTACAACCAGGACACCGGACAGCTCACCTACACCGCCCGCACCCTGGCCGCCAGCGGCTGGAACACGAATGCTGCGCTCAACCTGCGCGCCGGTGACATCAACGCCGACGGCAACCCCGACCTGTGGACCGTCGGCGCCGGTGCGGTCACGACCGCCTGGCTGGTCACCAACATCCAAACCAGCAGCGCCACCATCACCGCCCAGCCGAAGCAGACGCTTGTCACCTCGGACCACACCTGGCAGTTCGACGACCTGCCGGACGCCGCGGTCACCAGCGCGAAGGATGTCTCCGGCGGCAAATCTCTCACCGTGGAGGGCGGCAACGCCTACTGGCGAGGCGGCGAACTCTTCAGCCCGGCGCTGTTCCTCAACGTCGACAAGACCGGGACCATCGTCGACGCGTCCAAGCAGGGCGCGCTGTCGGTCAACGAGCGACTGGTCGACACGAGCAAGTCGTTCAGCATCTCGGTCTGGGCCAAGCCCACGGCCGCCGGCGGTGTCATCGCCAGTGAGGACGGGGCGAACGCGTCGCGCTTCCTGCTCTGGAACAACCAGAGTGACAACACCTGGCGATTCGGTCTCGGCAACGCCGACAGCGGTTGGTCGTACACGCAGGTAGTGGCACCTGCCGGTACGGCGCTGGGGGTCTGGACGCACCTGGTCGGCACCTACAACGCCGAGACCCGGACGATCGTGCTCTACGTCAATGGGGTGATCAAGGGAAGCGCGCAGTACACCGCCACGCCGACGTGGCCGAGCACCGGCAAGTTCGTGGCGGGCCGCTACAAGTACCTAGGCGCACCGACGGCGCACTACTCCGGAATGCTCAGCAACCTGCAGGTGTGGAAGCGGGCGCTCACCCCCACCCAGGTCGGGGCGACGAACGTCACGAAGAGCGGTTCGCTCACCTCGGTCGGTGCCACCACCTGGACCCCGCCGGGCACCGGCACGAAGCAGACCGACGTCTACGCGACGGACACCATCGGCAGCCTGTGGCGCTACCGCAAGGTCAACAACCAGCTCACCGCACCACGGCTGATCTCCTCGGGGTGGGGCCAGTTCACCTCGTTCGGCATCGCGGACATGGACCACGACGGCTACCAGGACGTGGTCGTCCGGGACAACGTCACCTGTGACCTGCAGGTGTTCCTGGGCACCGCCGACGATCTGAGCCCCACTCCCACGTTCTCCGGCTCTCAGTGGTGCAGCTACCGACCGTTCGGGATTGGCGACTTCAACAAGGACGGCTACCAGGACGTCTACACCGCGGGCACGACACACGACCTGTGGGTCTACCCGGGTGACCTGGCGGGTGGCAGGTTGCCCAGGATCGACGTCGGTGACGGCTGGAGCGACCAGTACACCGGGTTCGGGGTGGCCAACGTGGTTGGTGACGCCACGCCGGAGCTGTACGGCCGGGAGATCGACACCGCCCTGCTGCGGGTGTACGACCTGCAGGCGCGGACCATCACCCAGGTCGGCATCCAGTGGGCGAACTACACGTCCTTCGGGATGACCGACTTCAACGGGGATGGCAAGCCCGACATCCTCGCCCGGGAGAACGTGACAGGCATTCTCTGGATGTATCCGGGAGCCGCCAACGGCAGCCTCGGTACCCGATCGTCGATCGGCACCGGCTGGTGAACGACGGCGGTGGGTCGGGCGTCCGCCCGGCCCACCGCCGCCAGCAGGCGAACGCGCGGCTCAGCCGGCGGTCGCGCGGACGTACGCCACGCACTCGTCGTGCAGCGTCGACCACTGCTCACCGAACGCCTTCTCGGAGGCCGCCTCAATGGTCCGGCCGTCGTGCACCACTGTCTTGAAGAAGGTCAGCAGCCGCAACGGCCCGTACCGGTCGACGAGGTGCCGGACGGCCAGGTAGCCGATGCCGTAGCTGGCGGCTACCCGCTCGGCGGAGGCGTCGTCGGCGGGGTTGACGCCCTCCAACTTGCCGTCCCAGCCGCCCCGGACCATCTTGCGGACGTCGGCGATCCCCTCGTACCTGTCGACCGCCTGGCCGCCGGCACCGGCGAACTCGGCCAGGCCCTCGACCAACCACCAGGTGAGCTTCCCCGGGTAGCCGCGCTCCGGCAGCGACGCCGCGTGGGTCAGCTCGTGCCGGAGCAGGTCGTCGGTGCCGCTGTTGGAGAGCCCTTCGGCGTTGAGCACCACCTCGTGGTGGCCGCCGCCCACTGTGACCGCGTACCCGCCGGTCCATTCTGGGCGCTCCCCGCCGTACCAGCGCTGCCACTCGGTGCGCCCGGCGTAGAAGATCCGGTATCGGTCCGGCGGCGAGCCGGTCACCGCGTACCCGTCGGCGACCTTCGCCGCGGCCTCCGCCTGCGCGAGCAGGCCGGGCAGTTTGCCGCGCAGCGCCGGGGTGGTGGCGACGATGGTCCGCGCGCCGACGGCGACCGCCAGGTCGCTGATCTCCCACGGTCGGGTGCCGGTCTCCACCGACTTGGATTCCTCCATGGCGACCATCCGGGGCTGGTCGCCGTTCTCCCGCCACCGGGTGCCGATCAGCACCGGGCTGGGCCGGCAGTTCGGCGTGACGAAGCAGTACTGGAAGCGCACCAGCAGCCGCCACTCGCCGGGCTTGCCGATGATCGGTACGGGCAGGCCACTCGGCTCGGCCCGCCAGCCGGTCACCTTGAGCTCGCGCAGTGCGGCGAAGCGCCGGCGCAGGTCGTTGTGGGCGGCGGGATCGGCGACGGCGAGGAAGCCGGCGCGGTCGCCGCCCAGGAGTGCCGCGGACTGCCGGTGGAGCTGGGCGGTGATCCGGTCGGACAGCCCTCTGGCCACGGCGGTGGCCGGGTCGTCGGCCGCCGAGGAGCCGACCCGGCTGACAGTGGGGCGCGATCCTGTCTCCCGGATCACTCCGACGACGAGCGCCGCCGGCAGGCCGCAGCCCAGCAGCAGGACGACCACCACGAGCACCGTCCACAGCGGCCAGAGCCGCCGTGGTGCTGGCTGCTGCACCTCGTCAGTCACCCGCCGAAGGGTACGACCACTACCTGGATGCGGCGAGGCCGCCCCGGGCCGATCGGCCCGGCCGCTCGCTCACCAGCTTCGGCTGACCGACGAGCCGGATGGCGAAACGGGCCGGCGGTGACCCGAGGGGTCGCCGCCGGCCCGTCGGCCGAACCGGAGGAACTACTTCTTGGAGATCAGGGCACGGCCGAAGAAGACCATGTTGGCGGGGCGCTCGGCGAGCCGGCGCATCAGGTAGCCGTACCACTCGTCGCCGTACGGGACGTAGGTGCGCACCGTGTAGCCCTCGCCGGCCAACCGGGCCTGCTCCTCGGGGCGGATGCCGTAGAGCATCTGGAACTCGAAGCGCTCGGGACCCCTGTCGAACCACCGGGCCCGGTCCTCACCAATGGCGATCATCCGCGGGTCATGGGTGGCCAGCATCGGGTAACCGTCGCCGGACATCAGGATGTTCATGCAGCGCACGTACGACTTGTCCACCTCACGGGCCGACTGGTACGCCACCGACTCCGGCTCCTTGTAGGCACCCTTGCACAGCCGCACCCGCGACCCGGCCGAGGAGAGCTCCCGGCAGTCCGACTCGGTCCGCCGCAGGTACGCCTGGAGCACCGCACCGGTCGACGGGAAGTCCTTGCGCAGCCGGCTCAGCACCTCCAACGTCGAGTCGGTGGTGGTGTGGTCCTCCATGTCCAGGGTGACAGTGGTGCCCGCCGCGTCGGCCGCCGCGCAGATCGCCCGCGCGTTGTCGTACGCCAACTGCTCGTCGAACATCTGGCCGAGGGCGGAGAGCTTCACGCTCACCTCGGCGGCCGGGGTGAGCCCCGCAGCGCCGAGCATCTTCAGCAGTTTCAGGTATTCGTCGCGGGTGGCAGTGGCCTGCTCGGGGCGGACGGTGTCCTCACCGAGGTGGTCGAGGGTGACCGCGAGGCCGTCGTCGACGAGCACGCGGGTCGCGCGCAACGCGTCGTCGGTGGCGGCGCCGGCGACGAACCGGCGGACGACGTCCCGGGTGTACGGGGCAGTCGCGACGAGCCGCTCGACCTGGGATGACCGGGAGGCGGCGAGGATGACGGAACGGAGCATGAGCCGAGCGTAACGCCCCTGCCAGGGGGCCTGCCGAGGGGCGGCCGGGCCACCTCGACATGGGGGCGGGGCGGCGGCGGTGGCGTCGATCGGCTACAACGATGCCGTGGACCAACGCCCCCGCCGCCGACTCCGCTCGGCCTCCGTGCAGCTCGGCGCGCTCACCGCTCTCGCGCTCACCCTCTCCGGCTGCAACATGACCTCGGACGACGACGATGACGACTGCGCCCTCGGGCCGGTCGGCGGCGGCGACACCGTCGCGCTGGCGATGCGGGTCAGCGACCCGGCCGCCGGTCGCACCGCCCCGGAGCCGACCAGCGCAGCCCTGCCCGAACGCGGCGGATTCGGCACCCACCTCGCCGCCTGCGGCGGCTGACGTGCGCCGCGAGACGGTCACGCCTCGCCCCGACTGGGACGCCACCATCCGGTCGCAGGGGCTGGTCTACGTCGACACCGAGCTGCCCGACGGCGGGATCATGTCGTACTGGGACGAGACCGCCGCGTACGCGTTCGACCTGGACGAGGTGCTGCGGCTGGAGGAGGCCACCGAGGAACTGCACCGGATGTCGGTGGCCGCCGCCGAGCACGTGGTGGCGCAGCGCCGGTACGCCGAGTTCGGCATCCCGGAGTGGGCGGCCGAGGCGGTGGCCCGGTCGCTGCGGGAGGCGCCACCGACCCTGTACGGGCGCTTCGACCTCGCGTACGACGGCACCTGGCCTCCGAAGATGTTGGAGTACAACGCGGACACCCCCACCGCGTTGGTCGAGGCGAGCATCATCCAGTGGTACTGGCTGGAGCAGACCCGGCCGGAGCTGGACCAGTGGAACAGCCTGCACGAGCGGCTGGTCGGCGCCTGGGCCAAGATCGGGGCGGGGCTGCACGACCCCCGGGTACACGTCCTCTGGTCGAACGAGGAGGAGTCCGGCGAGGACCACATGACCGCCGGCTACCTCGCCGAGACCGCCCGGCAGGCCGGCCTGAGCGTCGCGCTCCAACCCATCCAGGACATCGGCTGGGATGGCAGACGCTTCGTCGACGCCGACGACAGTCCGGTGACCACCTGCTTCAAGCTCTACCCGTGGGAGTGGATGCTGGCCGAGCCGTACGGGCCGGCTGCCCTGGCCCCGGGCACCCCGACCACCTGGATCGAGCCGGCCTGGAAACTGCTGCTCTCCAACAAGGCGCTGCTCGCGGTCCTCTGGGAGCTGTACCCGGGCCACGAGTACCTGCTCCCGGCGTACCTCGACTCGCCGCGCGGCATGACGGAGTACGTCGCCAAGCCACTGCTCGGCCGCGAGGGCGGGTCGGTACGCATCGTCACCGCCGACGAGGAGATCACCAACCCGGGGATCTACGGCGACGAGGGCTGGTGCTACCAGGAGTTCCGGGCGTTGCCGCAGTTCGCCGGTAACCGCATGGTGCTGGGCAGCTGGATCGTCGACGGCGAATCGGCCGGCGTGGGTGTGCGGGAGAGCGCGAGTCTGATCACCGATGGCTACGCCCGGTTCCTGCCGCACTACATCGACGCGCCGCGCACCCGCTGAGTCGTCTACCGTTGGGGGCGTGAACTTCGACGCGTACGCCCGGACCGGCGTTGACCTGGTCAACGCCCGCCTGGACGACCTCGACGACCTGCGGGCCCTCTTCCCCGACGAGAACGCCTGGATGCGCGACGAGGTCGCGGACCGGGACGTGGCGATTTTCCGCCGGGCGCAGAAACGGTTGCGCGACGTCTTCGAGTACGGCACCTCGGGGCGGGACGGCCAGGCGGTCACCGAGCTGAACGCGCTGCTCGAGGCGTTCCCGGTGCAGCCGCGCATCTCCGGGCACGACTCCAGCGACTGGCACATGCACGTGACCAGTCGGGGCGCCTCGGTCAGTGCCGAATATCTGGCCGGTGCGGTCTGGGGGTTGTCGGTCTGGCTCTGCGAGTACGGCAGCGCCCGGTTCGGGGTCTGCGCCGACGAGCGGTGCGGCAACGTCTACCTGGACACGTCGTCCAACTGCTGCCGGCGGTTCTGCTCGGAGCGCTGCGCCACCCGCTCGCACGTCGCCGCGCACCGGGCCCGTAAGCGGGCGGCGGTCGGCGAGCAGGTGACCGTAGCCCCGCAGCCGACGTCCGCCGCCGATTCCCTCTCAGCGGTCAGCTGACACCGCCACCGCCCGATTCTCGGGCGGTCGGGTCAGGCGTCGACAGGTGACGACGCGGTCAGGTGCTGGCGGGCGAACTCCAGCGCGGCGCGCAGGTCCGCCTCGCGCACCGCGCGGCTCTTCGCGCCCCGGGTGGCGACCTCCACCGCCACCGCGCCGGTGAAACCCCGGCCGGCCAGCGAGGAGAGCAGCTCCCCGCAGGGCTGGGTGCCGCGCCCGGGCACCAGGTGCTCGTCGCGGCCCTCGCCGGTGCCGTCACCGAGGTGCACGTGCGCCAGCCCGGCGCCCATCCGGTCGGCCATCTCCAGGGGGTCGCTGTGCGAGGCCGCGCAGTGCGACAGATCCAGGGTGTACGACGGGTAGCCCGCGTCGGTCGGGTCCCAACCGGGCACGTACGGGACGAACTGCCGGCCCGCCATCCGCACCGGGTACATGTTCTCCACAGCGAAGCGCAGCCCGGTGAACCGGTCCGCGACGGTGGCCAGACCCTCGGCGAAGTTGCGTGCGTAGTCCCGCTGCCAGGTGAACGGTGGGTGCACCACGACTGTCGGCGCGCCCAGCGTCTCAGCCAGCTCGGCGGCCTTGCGCAGGCGCTCCCACGGGTCCGGGCTCCACACCCGCTGGGTGACCAGCAGGCAGGGCGCGTGCACCGAGAGCACCGGCACGTCGTAGTGCGTGGAGAGGCCGCGCAGGGCGCCCGCGTCCTGGCTGACCACGTCGGTCCAGACCATCACCTCGACGCCGTCGTAGCCGAGCGCCGCGGCCAGTTGGAACGCCGCCGCGGTCGGCTCGGGAAAGACCGACGAGCTGGACAAAAGCACGGGAACGCGGGAAGTCACATCAGCCAGCGTAGCCCGGCAGCGCCGGGGGCATCGTGACGAGCGCCGGCAAACCGACCGAAAACGGCCGCCGGATCAGATCGGCTCCAGTTGATCGAGCCGGCGGAGAATGACGCCCTCCCGCAGCGCCCACGGGCAGATGTCCAGCGAGTCCAGATCCAGGCGGCGCATCACCGCCTCGGCGACCACGGCACCGGCCAGCAACTGGTGGGCCCGACCCGCGCTGACCCCCTCCAACTCCATCACCTGCGCCGGTGGGATGTGCCGGATGAAGCCGATGACCTGCCGCAGGCCGGCCCGGGTCAGGCTGCGTCGCACCCACAGCCCGGAACCGGACGGGGCAGCCCCGGCCAGTCGGGCCAGGGTGCGGAACGTCTTCGAGGTGGCCACCGTCCGGTCCCAGCCCACCTGGGTGATCTGGTCGACCACCTTGTCCAGCCGGCCGTCCACGTACTCCCGGAGCTTGTCGACGGCCTCCGCCGACGGCGGGGCCGCGCTGGCCGGATCGACCCGCAGCCGCTCGCGGGTCAGCCGACCGGCCCCGAGCGGCAGGGAGACCGCGACGTCCGGGTCCTCGTCGATGCCAGCGGCGATCTCCAGCGAGCCGCCACCGATGTCCAGCACCAGCAGCCGGCCCGCCGACCAGCCGAACCACCGCCGTACGGCCAGGAACGTCGACCGCGCCTCGTCCGCCCCGGAGAGCACCGCCAGGCGTACGCCGGTCTCGTCCCGGACCCGGGCCAGCACCTCGGCCGCGTTGGTGGCGTCGCGCACGGCGGACGTGGCGAAGGCGATCAGGTCGTCGGCCGCCAACCCGGTGGCCGCCGCCTTGGCCATGCCCACCGCCTTGACCAGGCCGTCCGCGCCCGCCTCGGTCAGCGCGCCGTCGGGGCCGATCTGCTCGGCCAGCCGGAGCACCACCTTCTCGGAGTGCGCCGGCCACGGGTGCGCGCCGTGGTGGGCGTCCACCACAAGGAGATGCACCGTGTTGGATCCGACGTCGAGGACACCCAGTCGCATGGTGAAGACAGTAGGCGCAACACGTTTGCGCGGCTCACCGGCCTGCGGACGTCACCGCGCGTACGCTGGGCCGAGTGACGATGGAGCTCCGTGTGCTGGTGGACGACCCGGGTGACCCGCGCAGTCGCGAGGTGCCCCTGGACTTTCCTCGGGAGTGGATCGAGTTCACCGACCCGGCCGACGAGACGCACCTGATCCGGGCCGACCTGACCTGGTTGCTCTCCCGCTGGACCTGCATCTTCGGCAAGGGCTGCCACGGCATCATCGCGGGCCGGGCCGCCGACGGTTGCTGCTCGCACGGGGCGTTCTTCACCGACTCGGACGACGAGAAGCGGGTTCGCAACGCCGTGCGGCGACTCGCCCCGTCGACCTGGCAGCATTTCCGGCGCGGGTTCAAGAACTGGACCGACGAGGACACCATCGACGGCAAGACCCCTGCCCGCCGCACCGCCACCCAGGGCCCCGACGGTCCGTGCGTGTTCCTCAACGACGCCGACTTCGCCGGCGGTGGCGGTTGCGCCCTGCACGCCCAGGCGCTGCGCGACGGGGTGCACCCGCTGGAATACAAGCCGGACGTCTGTTGGCAGCTGCCGATCCGCCGCGATCAGGACTGGGTGAAGCGACCTGACAACAGCAAGGTGCTGGTCTCCACCCTGTCCGAGTTCGACCGGCGGGGTTGGGGAGCCGGCGGGCACGACCTGGACTGGTGGTGCACCTCCTCGACTGACGCGCACGTCGGCACCGAGCCGATGTACCTGTCGTACGGGCCGGAGCTGACCGCCCTGATCGGCGCTGCCGCGTACGAGCGGCTGGCCGAGCTGTGCGCGACCAGAACGAAGCAGGGCATGATCGCCCCGCACCCGGCCGACGAGGTCTAGCTCCAACGCCGTTCAGTTAAGTGGTTGGTGTGGTCGTCAAGGGTCGGGGATGACGATGTCGATACTGGTGGTGGCTTGGTAGCTGCGCCGGTCGATG
>NZ_JBEZGK010000029.1:0-84554 GCF_040649935.1 Micromonospora sp. NPDC048842
TTGCGGTGGTCTGCCAGGTATAACGACCCCGCCCGGCCCACGATTCCGCCGCCGGGGTGGCCCCGACCACCCGACACCCGACGTCAGACCCGACAAACCGCCCACCCCGCCCCGCCCCGCCCCCAAGATCCGCGCAACTTCGGTGAAACTGCTGCCTCGGCACGCCGTGAGGCAGCAGTTTCACCGATAGTGCGCAGATCTGGACACGCCCCGGTGCGGAGCGCCACGCGGGCAGGCCCACTTCCGGAGGGGGTAGAAACGCCGGGCGAACCCAGCCCAAGATCGCGCTCGATCCAGGAAACAGTGCCTTCCCCATGCCAACGAGGCCACTACAACAAGGATCGGGCACGATCATGCGGGGTCGCGACCACCCGACGAGGACGAGCGCGAGCCGCGCTCAGGTGCTGGGCTTCGCCTCGGCGCCGTCGCCGGCCTTCGTGTCATTGTCCAGGGCGGCCAGGATCGCCTCGGCGGTGCGACGCCCCACCCCCGGCACCTCGATGATCTCTTCGACCGTCGCGGCCGAGAGTCGCTTGAGCGAGCCGAAGTGCCGCAGCAGCGCCTTGCGACGCACTTCGCCCAGGCCGGGTACGTGATCCAGCGCCGACTCGGTCATCCGCTTGGAGCGGCGCTGCCGGTGGAAGGTGATGGCGAACCGGTGGGCCTCGTCACGCACCCGTTGCAGCAGGTAGAGCCCCTCGGAGGTGCGCGGGAGGATGACTGGGAACTCGTCGTCCGGGAGCCACACCTCCTCCAGCCGCTTGGCCAGCCCGCACAGGGCCACGTCGTCGATGCCCAGGTCGGCGAGGGCCTGCGCGGCGGCCGCGACCTGGGGGGCGCCGCCGTCGACGACCACCAACTGCGGCGGGTACGCGAATTTCCGGGGCCGGCCGGTGGTCGGGTCGATCAGGACGCCGACCTGGGGCTCGACCGCGTCCTGGGGGGCGGCCGAGTCGTCGGCCGACTCCACGCCCACCTCGCCCGTCTCGGCCCTGGCGTCCAGGTAGCGGGCGAAGCGGCGACGGAGCACCTCGGACATCGCGGAGAGGTCGTCGGTGGCGCCCCGGACGATGAACCGCCGGTACTCGCTCTTGCGGGGCAACCCGTCCTCGAAGACCACCATGCTGGCGACCACGTCGGTGCCCTGGATCTGGGAGATGTCGAAACACTCGATGCGCAGCGGCGAGGTGCTCATGCCGAGCGCCTCGCTGATCTCGTCCAGTGCCTTGCCCCTGGTGGTCAGGTCACCGGAGCGCTTGAGCTTGTGCCGGGCCAGGGCGTCCTTGGCGTTGCGCTCCACCGTCTCCATCAGTGAGCGTTTGTCGCCGCGCTGCGGCACCCGCAGCGACACCCGACTGCCGCGGTGGTTGGAGAGCCACTCGGCCAGCGCGTCGGCGTCTGCGGGCAGCTCGGGGACCAGCAGTTCCCGAGGCACGTCGGCCTCGCCGTGCTCGCCGCCGTACACCTGGGTGCAGAAGTGGTGCACCAGGTCCCCGGTGGTCAGGTCCTCGGTCTTCTCGACCACCCAACCACGCTGGCCACGGACCCGGCCGTCGCGGACGTGGAAGACCTGCACGGCCGCCTCGAGCGGGTCGTCGGCGAACGCGACCACGTCGGCGTCGGTGCCGTCGCCGAGCACCACTGTCTGCTTCTCCATGGCCCGGCGCAGCGCCGCCACGTCGTCACGAAGTTTGGCGGCCCGCTCGAACTCCAGTTGCTCGCTCGCGTCGGTCATCTCACGTTCGATCTTGCGGACCATGGTGTCGGTGCGCCCGGCCATGAAGTCGCAGAACCCGTCGACGATGGCCCGGTGTTCGTCGGCGGAGACGGTGCCGACGCACGGCGCCGAGCACTTGCCGATGTAGCCGAGTAGGCAGGGACGACCGACCTGGCCGGCCCGTTTGAACACCCCGGCGGAGCACGTCCGCGCGGGGAAGACCCGCAGCAGCAGGTCGAGGGTTTCCCGGATGGCCCAGGCATGCGAGTAGGGACCGAAGTAGCGCACGCCCTTGCGCTTGGCGCCGCGCATCACCTGCAGCCGGGGGTACTCCTCGTCGAGGGTGACAGCGAGATAGGGGTACGACTTGTCGTCGCGGTAGCGGACGTTGAACCGCGGGTCGTACTGCTTGATCCAGGTGAACTCCTGCTGGAGCGCCTCGACCTCGGTGCCCACGGTGATCCAGTCCACCGACTCGGCGGTGGTGACCATCTGCCGGGTGCGCTCGTGCAGGTTCCAGACGTCGCCGAAGTAGGAGTTGAGCCGACTGCGTAGATTTCGCGCCTTGCCGACGTAGATCACCCGGCCGGTGCCGTCGCGAAAGCGGTAGACCCCCGGTAGCTCCGGGATGGTGCCGGGTGCGGGGCGGTAGGTCGAGGGGTCAGCCACACCAACAAGCCTAGTCCGCAGCACCGACAGCCCACCGCAGGCGTGATCCACTCGCCGTCCCGGCAGTCGGGGCGTCGGCACACCGCTGACACCCCGACTTGCCGAAACGCGAGTCGACCCTGCGACGCCGGGCCGCCGACCGGTCGGTCAGCGTGCGGTCGGGCCAGCCCGCCCGGCACCGCGTCGGATCAGGCCAGCGAGATCTGGTCGCCGGTGACCTTGATGTCCTTGGGCGGCAGCGGCTTGGTGGCCGGGCCGGCCTTCACCGAGCCGTCCTCGATCGAGAACTTGCTGCCGTGACAGGTGCAGTTGATGGTGCCGCCGTCGACGTTCGTCACCGGGCAGTTCTGGTGCGTACAGATCGGGCTGAAGCCCTTGAACTGGCCCGCTGCGGGCTGGGTGATGACCACACCTTCGGCGGCGAGGACCTTGCCGCCTCCGACCGGGATGTCGGCGGTGGTGGCCAACGACTGGGCATTCTGCCGGTCGCCGCCGCCGGCGTCACCGGTGCTGGGTACGGCGGGGCCACCACTGGTGGGTGCGTCACTGCCGCTGCCGTTGCCACCGTCGTCGCTGCCACAGGCAGCCAGCACGACGGCCGCGCCGACCGCCCCAACGCCGGTGAGCAGGGTACGACGTGTCTGCGCACTCGGACCGGTCAGCGCCTGATCGTCACTCATGCCTCGCCTCTCTCTAGCCCGCTGCCGGTCGATAACCGGCCACACTTCTCCACACGGGCAACTGTGCCGGATGGTTCATCGCGGGACTCGTCCGACCCGGCAAATGAGGCGGGGCGGGTCGTCGACCGACCCGCCCCGCCCCGCCGAACACGCACCGAAAGGTCAGCGCGCGGCGGCCGGCACCTTACGGCTGGCCCGCGCCTTGGTCACACCGTTGGCCTTGGCGGCCCGGGTGGTGGCGGCAGCCGCACCCTTGGCCTTGCCGTCGAGCTTGAGCACCTGGCGCAGGAACTCGCCGGTGTGGCTCTCGGCCACCTCGGCGACCTCCTCGGGGGTGCCGGTGGCGAGCACTGTGCCGCCACGGTGGCCACCCTCGGGACCCATGTCGATCAGCCAGTCCGCGGTCTTGATCACGTCGAGGTTGTGCTCGATCGTGATCACCGTGTTGCCCTTGTCGACCAGCCCTTCCAGCACCATCAGCAGCTTGCGGATGTCCTCGAAGTGCAGACCGGTGGTCGGCTCGTCGAGCACGTAGACCGTCCGCCCGGTGGAGCGCTTCTGCAACTCGGAGGCGAGCTTGACCCGCTGCGCCTCACCGCCGGAGAGGGTCGGCGCGGGCTGGCCGAGGCGGACGTAGCCCAGGCCGACGTCGACAAGGGTCTTCAGGTGCCGGTGGATGGCCGGGATGGCGGAGAAGAACTCGGCGGCCTCCTCGATCGGCATCTCCAGCACGTCCGAGACGGTCTTGCCCTTGTAGTGAACCTCCAGGGTCTCCCGGTTGTACCGGGCGCCCTTGCAGACCTCGCAGGGGACGTACACGTCGGGGAGGAAGTTCATCTCGATCTTGATGGTGCCGTCACCCGAGCACGCCTCGCAGCGCCCGCCCTTGACGTTGAAGGAGAACCGACCCGGACCGTACCCGCGCACCTTCGCCTCGGTGGTCTCGGCGAAGAGCTTGCGGACGTGGTCCCAGACGCCGGTGTAGGTGGCCGGGTTGGAACGCGGCGTGCGGCCGATCGGCGACTGGTCCACGCCGACGACCTTGTCCACGTGCTCCAGCCCGGAGACCCGGGTGTGCCGGCCGGGCACCAGCCGGGCGCCGTTGATCTGGTTGGCCAGCACCGCGTACAGGATGTCGTTGACCAGCGTCGACTTGCCCGAGCCGCTGACCCCGGTGACCGCGATCAGCTGGCCCAGCGGGAACGAGACGGTCAGGTTGCGCAGGTTGTGCTCCCGCGCGCCGTGCACCACCAACTCGCGGGCCGGGTCCTGCGGGCGGCGGCCCGTCGGGGTCGGGATCGACCGCCGACCGGACAGGTACGCCCCGGTGATCGACTCCTTGTTCTTCAGCAACGCCGGCACCGAGCCGCTGTGCACGATCTTGCCGCCGTGCTCACCCGCGCCGGGGCCGATGTCGACGATCCAGTCGGCAGTGCGGATGGTGTCCTCGTCGTGCTCCACCACGATCAGCGTGTTGCCGAGCCCGCGCAGCCGGATCAGGGTCTCGATCAGCCGGTGGTTGTCGCGCTGGTGCAGCCCGATCGACGGCTCGTCGAGCACGTAGAGAACGCCCACCAGGCCCGAGCCGATCTGGGTGGCCAGCCGGATGCGCTGTGCCTCACCGCCGGAGAGCGTGCCGGCCGGGCGGTCCAGGGAGAGGTAGTCCAGGCCGACGTCGAGCAGGAACCGCAGCCGGGCGTTGATCTCCTTGAGGACCCGCTCGGCGATCATCTTCTGCCGGTCGGTCAGCTCGATGCCGGCGAGCAGGTCGGCGCACTCCCCCACTGACAGGTTGCAGACCTCGGCGATGCTCTTGCCGGCCAGCGTGACAGCGAGCACCTCGGGCTTGAGCCGGGCACCGCCGCAGGCCGCGCACGGCACGTCGCGCATGTAGCCCTCGTACTTGTCGCGGGACCACTCGGACTCGGTGTCGGAGTGCCGGCGCTCGATCCACTGCACCACGCCCTCGAAGCCGGTGTAGTAGGAGCGCTCACGGCCGTACTTGTTGCGGTAGCGCACGTGCACCTGGTCGTCGGAGCCGTGCAGGATCGTCTTCTGCGCCCGCGCCGGCAACGCCCGCCACGGGGTGTCGATGTCGAAGTGCTGGGCCTCGCCGAGCGCCTCCAGCAGGCGCAGGAAGTATTCCAGGTTGTGCCCGGTGGACCAGGGCTGGATGGCGCCCTCACGCAGGCTGCGCTCCGGGTCGGGGACCAGCAGCTCCGGGTCGACCTCCTTCTTGGTGCCCAGGCCGGTGCACTCCGGGCAGGCGCCGTAGGGCGCGTTGAAGGAGAAGACCCGAGGCTCGAGATCCTCGATGGCGAGCGGGTGGTCGTTGGGGCAGGCCAGGTGCTCGGAGTAGCGGCGCTCGCGGTCCGGGTCGTCCTCGGGAAGGTCGACGAAGTCGAGCAGGACCAGGCCGCTGGACAGGCCCAGGGCGGCCTCGACCGAGTCGGTGAGCCGCTGCTTGGCGCTCGGCTTGACGGTGAGCCGGTCGATCACCACCTCGATGGTGTGCTTCTCCTGCTTCTTGAGCTTCGGCGGCTCGGTCAGCGGGTGCACCACGCCGTCGACCCGGGCCCGGGCGTAGCCCTTGGCCTGGAGCTCCGCGAAGAGGTCGACGTATTCGCCCTTGCGGCCACGGACGACCGGGGCGAGCACCATGAACTTGGTGCCCTCGGCCATGGCGAGGACCCGGTCGACGATCTGCTGCGGGCTCTGCCGGGAGATGCGCTCACCACAGACCGGACAGTGCGGCTCACCGATGCGGGCGTAGAGCAGACGCAGGTAGTCGTAGACCTCGGTGATGGTGCCGACTGTCGAGCGCGGGTTACGCGAGGTGGATTTCTGGTCGATCGAGACGGCAGGGCTCAGGCCCTCGATGAAGTCGACGTCTGGCTTGTCCATCTGGCCGAGGAACTGCCTGGCGTACGACGAGAGCGACTCGACGTAGCGGCGCTGCCCCTCGGCGAAGATCGTGTCGAAGGCCAGGCTCGACTTGCCCGACCCGGACAGCCCGGTGAACACGATGAGTGCGTCCCGGGGCAGGTCGAGACTGACGTCACGCAGGTTGTGCTCGCGCGCGCCACGGATGATCAGTCGGTCGGCCACGGTGCGTGTACTCCCGGGAGAAGACGAAGCGAAGGATCTGTCCCGCTCTGGGTGGTCTTGAGCGGTCGTGCGGGCGCGGAAAACACGCCTCGGCAACTCTAGCCCCGAGGTACGACAGTTTCCCCCGCCCGCACATTCCCCCAGCTCAGCCCGGTCGGCCGCGCCGCCCACAAGCCCCGCGTAAGCGCCGCCCACAAGCCCGCGTACGTGGGGCCGGCGAGCGCCCGGTCAGAAGCCCCCGGGCGCCGGCGGACGCGCGGCCCGACGCCGGGCCGAACGCCACCCTCCGCGTCGCTCCGCCGCCACCCGGGCCTCGCGCCGTCGGCTCTCGTGGGCCACCTCACCCTGCAGCCGCCGCCAGCTCTCCCACCGACGGGTGGAGAGCTCGCCGGTGTGCAGTGCCTCCCGGACCGCGCAGGCCGGCTCGCCGTCGTGGCCGCAGTCGGCGTACCGGCAACCCTCGGCCAGCCCGGCGATGTCGGCGAACGCCCGGTCGAGCCCGGCCGCGCCGTCGAGCAGGCCGACCGCCCGGACACCGGGCGTGTCGATCACCGCACCGCCACCGGGGATGGGTACGAGGGCCCGCCAGGTGGTGGTGTGCCGACCCTTGCCGTCGACGCGCCGGATCGCCTGGGTGGGCATCATCACCGCCCCGACGAGGGCGTTGACCAGGCTCGACTTGCCCGCACCGGACGGGCCGAGCAGGCCGAGCGTGCGGCCGGGCGTCACCTCGGCGCGCAGCGGTTCCAGCCCGAGGCCACGTTCGGCGCTGACCGGCAGCACCCGCACCCCGGGGGCGACGGCGGCCAGCTGGCGGGCCAGCGCGGCCGGGTCGGCCGCGAGGTCCGCCTTGGTCAGTACGACAAGTGGCCGGGCGCCGGACTCGTGGGCCAGGGCGAGCAGCCGCTCGATCCGGCCCACGTCCGGCTCGGGGTGCACCGGCTCCACCACTGCGGCGGCGTCGAGGTTGGCGGCCAGCACCTGACCGCTGGCGTCCTTGCCGGCGGTACGCCGGATCAGCGCGCCTCGCCGGGGCAGCACCGCCTCCACTGTGACGCGGCGGTCCGGCCAGTGGGTGAGCAGCACCCAGTCCCCGGCGCAGGGCAGCGCGGACGGGTCCCGTGCGGCGACTGTCAGCACCGCCCCACCCAGGCTGGCCCGGACCGGGCCGACTGCGGTGAGCACGGTGCAGACCCCTCGGTCCACCCGGGCCACCCGACCCGGCTGGTGCTCGCCGCGGCGCGCGGCGTACGCCGTCCGCTCGGCGTCCCAGCCGAGGGCGGTCAGATCGATCGTCATGGCATCCTCATCGGTGTCGAAGCTGGTGATGGCGGAACACGCGTGCCACGTCCGGCATGATCACCACCTCCGTCCGATGTCCCGGTGCCGCGTCTGCCGCTGACGGTAGGTCCCGCACCGACGCGCCGAAAGCGATTTCCCCGGCGACGGCGCGACGGCGGACCGCTAGGGTCGACGGGTGACCACGGATCCGCTGTTGCTGATGGGCGAGGTGGACGCGGCCACCAGCCGACTACTGCGTACCGCCGCCTCTTTCGACGCGGCGGACCTGGCCGCCGCGTCGCTGCTGCCGGGCTGGACACGCGGCCACGTGCTGGCGCATGTGGCGCGCAACGCGGACGGTTTCGTCAACCTGCTCACCGCGGCCCGCACCGGGGCGGCGCTACCGATGTACGCCTCGCTGGACGCCCGCAACGCGGACATCGAAGCCGGTTCGGACCGGCCACCGGCCGCGCACCTGGACGACCTGCGACGCACCGCGGACCTGTTCTCCGAGGCGGTCGCGGCGATGCCGGCCGACGCCTGGGCGGCGACGGTGCAGGCGCGTAAGGGCCCCTGGCCGGCGGCGCTGCTGGTCTGGGGTCGGCTGCGGGAGATCGAGGTACATCACCTCGATCTGGCCGCCGACTACCGGGCCGCGAACTGGTCGGAGACATTCGCCCACCGTCTGCTGCGAGAGGCTGCCGGCCATCACGCCATGAGGCCGACACCGCCGTCGATGGTGCTGCGCCTCGACGGCAGCGAGCACGAGGTGGTGATCGGGGAGCGCGTGGACGCCCCGGTCGTCGCCGGCCCCGCCCCCGACCTCGCCGCCTGGCTGATCGGCCGCGCCGACGGCGCCCTGCTCTCCGTCACTCCTGACGGTCCCCTGCCTACTCCACCGGAATGGATATAGAAACGTCATGACATACAGCGGAGACGTCACGCACGGCGGCGCACCGGCGGTTCGGGAGCTGGACGGGCTGACCATCAGCAAGCTGTCGGTGGGTCCGATGGACAACAACGCCTACCTGCTGCGCTGCACGGGCACCGGTGATCAGGTGCTGATCGACGCCGCCAACGAGGCGCCCCGGCTGCTCGAACTGATCGGTGACGGTGGGCTCACCTCGGTGGTGACTACCCACCAGCACATGGATCACTGGGTGGCACTGGAGGAGGTCGTCGCCAAGACCGGCGCCCGGGCGTTGGTGCACGCCGATGACGCGTCGGGGTTGCCGATCGAGGCGGAGCGGCTGGCCGACGGCGACACGGTGGCGGTCGGCGACTGCGCGCTGGAGGTCATCCACATCAAGGGGCACACCCCGGGTTCGATCGCGCTGCTCTACCGCGACCCGGCCGGCACCCCGCACCTGTTCACCGGCGACAGTCTCTTCCCCGGTGGGGTGGGTAACACCGACAAGGACCCGGAGCGCTTCGCGGCGCTGATCGGCGACGTCGAGCACAAGCTGTTCGACCAACTCCCGGACGACACCTGGTTCTACCCGGGCCACGGCAAGGACAGCACCCTGGGCGCCGAGCGCCCCGCCCTCCCCCAGTGGAAAGCCAGAGGCTGGTAACCCACTCCCAAGATCAAAAACCACCGGCGAAGGCGGCACCCTCGCACAAACCGGAACCACGACGGGGGCGGGGGCCCGCCGTGCCCGGCGCAGGGATCAAGCCTGACCGCCCGGAGCCGGGCACGGCGGGCCCCCGCCCCCACCCACCGCAACCCGGCCCAAGCGCCCAAGCGCCCCCGCGCCCAAGCGCCCCCGCGCCCCCCAGAACGAAGAAAGCTCAGCCAACGACGGAGAACAACCGCCGCCGCGCCCCCAGCAACGCGACGGAAGCCAGCACCAGCCCGACCCCCATGGTGACCAGCAGCGGGCTGGGGTCGCCCGGCAGCAGCGCGGCCACCGACCGCGACGCGGTGCCCAGGGCGAGGTAGAGACCGGCCCAGGCGGCCGCGCCGATCGTCGCGCAGCCGAGAAATCGGCGGTACGACATCCGCAGCCCGCCGGCGGCCAGGGGCAGCAGCGCGTTGAAGACCGGCAGGAACGGCGCGACCATCATCATCCGGCCGCCGCCGCGACGCAGGATTCCTTCGGCCGCCGTCCAGCGGGCCTCGCCGATCCAGCCGCCGACGCGGCTGCCGCGCAGGCGGTCGGAGTAGCGACGGCCGACCAGGAAGCTCAGCGACCAGCCGGCCAGGCAGCCGATCAGCACCGCGGTGAAGGTGGCCAGCCCGGTGCTCGGGCGGCCGACGCCGACGGCGGCGAGGATGGCGACGTCGCCGGGGACCAGGACACCCAGCAGGGGTACGGCGTCGAAGAGCATGACGAGCCCGAGCGCACCCATCAGCAGCAGAATCGGTAGTTCTCCGATCTGGGCCAGCCATTGCGTCATGCCGTCGACGCTATGGCCGTGGCACCACTTCGGACATCGGGTCGTAGCCCCCAGTGACCCCTGGTATCCGCCTCGGGGTCGCCCCTGAGTCGGGGTCCGCCTCAGGCGGGGCGCAGCACCTGCACGTGGCGTAGCGACGAGTCGACCGACGGTTCGGTGGTGGGCACCGGGTAGTCGGCCAGCACGGTCAGCCGGTCTGTCGGTAGGTGTCCGCGACCGGGGTCGCCGACCAGCACGTCGGCACCTGCGGCGGCGGCCCGCTGCAGGAAGGGCAGCATGCGGTCGGCCATCGCGCGGTCGTAGAAGACGTCTCCGGCGACGACCAGGTCGACCTTCGCTTCGGTGCTGTCGAGCAGGTCGTCCCCGGTGGCGTCGACGGCGACCTGGTTGGCCCGCGCGTTGAGGGTGACGGCGGCGACGGCGTACGGGTCGATGTCGTTGGCGATCACCTCCGCGGCGCCGGCGAGCGCGGCGGCGATGGCTACCAGTCCGGACCCGGCGGCAAGGTCGAGCACCCGGCGGCCGGCTGCCAGCTCCGGGTGGTCCAGGAGGTGGCGGGCCAGCGCTTGCCCTCCGGCCCAGGCGGACGCCCAGTACGGCGCGGGCAGCGCGTGTCCGGCGGCTGCTTCCATCCGGGCCCACCAGACGATCGCGTCCTCGGCCAGGTGCAGCCGCACCTCGGGGACGAACGGAGTGGGCATCAGCCGGAGCCGGTCCAGACCGGCGCCGGGCGCGTGAATCTCGCGTTCCAGCTCGGTCAACGCGTCGGCTGCGGCATCTCTCATCGGCGCAAGCATGCCCCAGCGGCGGTTGGTCGGGGCGGGTTTCGCATGCCGCCGCGCAGAGTTCACCCGAGTTCAGTCAAATACCTACGGCACTTCGGCCAGCGGATCGGGGTTTTGCCCGTTACTGTCGAACAGGTACGGGCGATCATCGGCCAGAGGCCGAGGGTCAGCCGCTTTGAACAGGGAGAGATGCATGGCAACCGGCACGGTTAAGTGGTTCAACTCGGAAAAGGGCTTCGGCTTCATCGAGCAGGACGGTGGAGGGCCGGACGTGTTCGTCCACTACTCCGCCATCGCTTCGAGCGGCTACCGGGAGCTCAACGAGGGCCAGAAGGTCGAGTTCGAGGTGACCCAGGGGCAGAAGGGTCCGCAGGCGGACAACGTCCGCCCGATGTAGCTCCGTGCCGGTGACGGCGGCCGGTCTCCGGCCGCCGTCGCAGCGCACTCAAGACGCCGCCGGGGCGGCGGGCAGGTCCCGCCGCCTCCGGATTGGCCCTACCAGCAGGATCAACGGGGTGAGCGCCAGCCAGGCGGTCATCACGACAATTGCCGTCTCGACGCCGTAACGTGCGCCGATGGCACCGGCCAGCACGGCCGCCAGCGGGATCGTGCCGTAGTTGAGCAGATGCATGCTCACCGTCACCCGGCCCAGCAGGTGGTGCGGCGTGTAGGTCTGCCGGAAGGCGCCCTTGACCACGTTGCCGATGGCCACCCCGAGACCGATCAGCAGGCCGCCGAGGGCGGGCCAGGCCAGCCCGACGCCGGGTGCGGCGAGCGGGATGAGCAGCGCGGGCGGGCCGGTGAACGCCGCCGCGATCAGTAGCGCCCGTGCGGTGCCGCAGCGCCTGGCCACAGTGGTGGCGAGCAGCGCGCCGATGATTCCGCCGGCGCTCATCACCCCGACGAGCCCGCCCACCAGGCCCGGCTCGAGACGCAGTTCGCGGACCAGGAAGACCACCAGGACGGCCTGGTATCCGGTCAGCCCGATGTTGCTGGCCGCGCCGAAGAGCGTGAGCACCCGCAGGTACGGGTCCCTGATGACGAAGCGCAGCCCCTCGCTGATCTCCCGGCGCAGCGGTCGGGACCGCTCAGAAGGGCGTACGCGTGGTTCGCGGGTGCGGATGCGCAGTAGGAACACCGCGGAGAGCAGGAATGTGAGCGCGTCCAGCAGCAGCGCGGCGACGGCGCCGACGAGTTGGGCGATCAGACCGGCGAGGCCGGGTCCGACGACGTAGCTCACTGTCTGGGTCGCCTGGAGCTTGGCGTTGCCCTCCGGCAGTTGCTCGGGTCGCAGCAGCACCGGCAGGTAGACCTGGTCGGCGGTCTCGAAGAAGACGCGCGCGGCGCCCGCGCTGAGGGCGACCACCAGCAGGTGCGCGACGGTGAGCCGGTCCACCAGCGCGGCCACTGGCACGCTGAGGAAGGCCACCGCGCAGAGCAGGTCGCAGATCACCATCACCGGTCGGCGGGGCAGCCTGTCGACCCACGCGCCGGCCGGCAGGCCGATCAGCAACCAGGGCAGCCAGGCCGCGGCGGTGAGCACCGCCACCTGGAAGGTGCCGGCGTCGAGGACGGCGACCGCGACCAGGGGCAGCGCGACGGTGGTGACGTTGCTGCCGACGCTGCTGACCGCCTGGCCGGCCCAGAGCAGCCGGAAGTCGCGGTGCCGCAGCAGCCCTCCGGTCGGACGGACGTCGGTGGTGTCGTCGCGGGTGGCGGTGGTCACGGTTTGGCCGGTACGCCGTGGACGAACACGAAGACCGGCCTGCGGTCGGCGTCGTCGTCGGGTGGCTCCCGGTCGGCCCAGCGCGCGAGGACGTCGATCATCTCGCGGCTCAGCTCGGCCAGTTCCTCGGGTGTGAGGCGTAGCCAGTGGTCGGTGGAGAACGGCGCGTCGTTCCAGGTGGCCTGGGTGCTCTCGTCGGCGGCGTGCCAGGCCCGGGCCAGGGCGACGTGCCGGTCCAGGTTGAGCGAGGTGGCGGCGTCGGCGACCGCTCGGGCCGCCGGGTCGGCGTCGAAGTCGGCGTTGGACCAGCTCAGCGCTCGGGTGACCAGGCGCCACCACCGCTCGCGCCGGTCCCGGGCCAACTCGGGCGCCTCGGTGACCAGGTCGGCGGCGGCGAGGACCTTGAGGTGGTGGCTGACGTTCGCGGGGGCCTGGTCGGTGCGCTCGGCGAGCAGCCCGACGGTGGAGGGCCCGTGGACCTTGAACACGTCCATCAGCCGGCGGCGCAGCGGGTGGGACATGGCGGCCAGCACCCGGGAGTCGTTGATCTGGCGTACGTCGGAGCTGTCCATACCGACAGGATGGCATCCGCAACAGCTCTTGCGCAATAACTATTGCTCAAGAGCCGTTGCGGATGCGCCAAGAGGGGCGGCCCGGCGGCCTCGGGCCGCCCCTCGCTCAGGCGACCAGCCGGCGGGCCAACTCGTCGGCGACCTGCTTGGCCATGGTGGGCGGGATGGCTGCGGCGATCTTCTCCGGCGTCAGCGACGCCAGGACGCCCTGGACGATCGCCGGCTCATCGGTGAAGTCCCGGTTGGACAGCGCGGTCAGCGCCGCCTGCAACGCGCTCACCTGGGCGGCGAGCGACGTCAGCGTCGGGTGCGCCGAGACGAAGTTCGGGACCGTGGCATCCTCACCGACCGCCATCCGGGTGTAGATCTGCCCGATCGGGTTACGGCCGTCCAGCACTGTGAGGTTCTTGTGGACGGTGGCCAGCCAGTTGTGTTCTTCGGGGGTCATGTCGTCGTCCTCCAGGAGTCCGATGGAGCTGAGGTACCGGCGGAACAGGGGCCGCTGGTCGCGGCCCGCCTTGATGGCGTCGCGGAAGAAGCTGAAGTGGGTGTGCCAGCGGTGGGAGCTGTCGCCACTGGTGCGCTTGCCGAGGCGGTCCCACCGCCGCACAGTGGTGCCGTCGGGGCTGTAGATGATCTCCCGGATGTCCCGGGCGTCGGCCGCGTTCGCGACGCACTGCGCGACGCACCAGACCGAGAAGCTGGGCAGCGTGTTCGTACGACCACCGGAGCGGACATTGAACTGGCCGACGTCCAACGCCGCCGCGTCGAGGGTCAGCCCGGCCCGGTCGCGGGGCGACTCGACCACCGAGTAGTCGTTAGTGACCACCCGGTCCGATCCGCAGTGGTAGCCACCCCGGTGGGCTGAGTCGCCGACGATGCCGACCTCGCCCGGGTCCAGGTCGTCTGGCCCGGGGGCGTTGTCGAGGTGAGTGAGGAGCAGGCTTCGGAGGGCCAGAAGATTAGCCGGGGCCCGGGTCATGGGGTCCCCCTTTCCGAGAGGCGGGGACCGGGCACGACGTCACACCGCGTACGCGGTGCTGGGCTTGGGGCGAGCCCGGCCTACTGGTGCACGGCGCCGGGCGTTGACTCAACCATAGCCCGCGTTTTGGACAAACGCCCAGCTCAGAGCAGGTCAGTGCAAACTGGAGACTGCCGAGGGTCAGAGTGGACGATTGGCAACAGCAGCGCCGAGGGGTGAGCCGAATCGTGCAAAACCTGCCGCCAACCGGCACGCAGCGTCACCGCCGTGCCGAGGGGTTCCCCGGTGCCGGGGTTGCGGGCCCACCGTGGATGGGCACCACCGGAGACCTGCACCCGCAGTCGGTTTCCGGCGGCGAAGCGGTACGCGGTCGGCCAGAGCGGCACCGGAATCCGCAGTGCCCCGGAAGGGTCGGTCGGGAAGCGCTCTGGCGTGACCCGCACCAGGCCGTCGCACACGTTCCACGAGCGACCCTGGCGGTCCACGTCGCACAGGCGAACGAAGACGTCCAGGTAGGGCAGATCGCTGCGGAGGTGGATCTCGGCGCGGACCGGGCCGATCACCTCGACCGGCGCGGTCAGTGGGGCGCTGGTGTAGGTCAGCACGTCGGGGCGGGCCTCGACACGCCTGTTGTCGACCGGGCCGGCCCGTTGGGCGACGAGCAGTGGACCGCCCAGCGACGGGGTGGGGTCGGCGGGGTCGTAGAGCAGAGCGTCCGGTGCCGACGCGACAGGTGGGCGTGCCGCCAGCTCGCCACCGGGTTGCAGGTGCCAGGCGGTCTCGACCGCTGGGGGTGGCCAGTCCGGCAGGTCCCGCCAGCCGCCACCGGCGCCGCCGACGTGGATGCGCACGGGTGGCCGGGCTGGTCCCGCCGGGACGGGCGATCGAGGCACTGCCGGCAGGTGCTCGTCGAGCCAGGCCAACCCCTCGCGCAGCGCGGCCACGAACAGTCCGGGGCTCCCGTGCGTCCACGGGCCGATCACCAGGCGCGACGGTGTGCCGGCGGCGCGCAGCACGGCGTAATCGTCGAGCTGGGCGGGCAGGAAGATGTCGTGCCAACCGCTGACCATGGTCACCGGCGCCCGCACCTTCGCGACCTGGTCGGCGAAGACCCGGGTCCGCCAGTAGGCGGCCTGCGGTGTGTGGTGGCGCAGCCACTCCTGGAAGAACGGGATGGTCACGCCGGTGGCCACCCGGTCGGCCTCGACCAGGGGGAGGTGCTCCAGCGCGGCGGCCAGCCGGGGTTGCCCGCGCTTGAGCTCCCACTGCCGGGCCAGCCACGGCACTGTCTGCGCGTGCAGCAGCTCCGCCCAGGTCAGCACTGTGTCCAGGGCGAAGGACTCCCCCGCGTACGTCGAGTCGCGGGTGGCCGAGGCTGTCACCACGGCGACCATCGCGCGCAGTTCCTCGCCGGCGTCGGCGGCCAGGGCCCACTGGGCGAAGCCCTGGTAGCTGACCCCGAACATGCCGAGTTGCCCGGACCACCAGGGCTGGCGACGCAGCCAGTCCAGCGTGTCCGCGCCGTCGTCGCGCTCGCGCACCAGCGGGGCGAACGTTCCACCTGAGCCGCCGGTGCCCCGGCACGACTGGATCACCGCGTGTCGACCCCGGGCGGCGAGCAGCCGACCGAGCAGCCGCAACGGCCCACCCCGCCCGTAGGGGGTGCGGATCAGCACTGTCGGCGCGCCGCGGACGGCCGGGGCGTAGTGGTCGGTCCGCAGCACCACACCGTCGCGGGCCCGCACCGGGAGGTCACGGCGGACCCGCACCGGGCCGGGGCGGGTCGGTGGCAGGTGCAGCGCGGCGCTGGCGAGGCGGGTGACGAGGTCCGGCACCGGTCAGCCCGTCGGGCGGCGGGGTGACTCCGGCCGGGCGGCGCGCACCGCGTCGCGGTGCCCGCGCAGCGACTCGCTCATCTCCGCCATGAACCGGTGCACCACCTCCAGCTCGTCCTCGCTGAAGCGGGCCATCACCGTGTCGGTACGGGCGCCCAGCGGGCGGAAGAACTCCATGGCCAGGGCGGCACCCTGGTCGGCGTAGTGCAGCAGCACCTTGCGCCGGTCGACGGTGTCCCGGTCGCGACGGATGTGCCCGGCCCGTTCCAGGCGGTCGATCAGGGCCGTGACCGAGCCGGAGGAGAGGTTCAGCTGCTCGCCGAGACGGCCGGGGGTGATCGGGTCACCGAGCAGTTCGGCGTCCATCACCGCGATCAACGCCTGCAGGTCGGTCGGGTTGAGGCCGTGCAGGTTGGCGAAGGCGTGGCCGACCTGCTGGGCGTCCACCGCGTACCGCCGGAGGTTGTTGGTGATCTCCGCGACCAGCTGCTCGCGGCGCGTGTCGCGCCGTCGGTACATGCCGTGAGTCGCCACCTCGCGCCGCTCTTCCCGTCGTCGGTCCCCCGGGTTGCAGCATAGAACAGCCCCGGATAATCTCGGCTATCAAGATACTCGGCTTTCGAAAGACCTTGAGGTCACCTGATGTCTGTGTTCACCAGAGTCGCTCGTGGCCGGCTGGCCGCCTGGCTCACAGTGGCCGCCGCGATCGTCGTGGGCGCCGCCGTCTTCGGGACACCTCAGCCGGACAACCCGGCGCCGGTGTCCGCCACCGGCCTGTCCGTGCAGTGGCAGTCGACCCAGGTGCAACGTCTGCAGGATCAGCTGCCCTCCAGCGACGTGCAGCCGGCCATCGTGGTGATCAGCCGTGGTGACGGCGGCGCGCTGAGCGAGGCCGACCGGGCCACCGTCGGCGCCCGCGCCGACGGTCTGCGCCGCTTCGCGGTGGGTGGGCAGGTCAGCCCCGCCCAGGTCTCCCCGGACGGCGCGGTGGCCCTTGTCGCCGTGCCGCTGGACACCGCCGGCGGGCAGGAGATCGTCACCGACGCGGTGACCCAGCTGCGCGCCACCCTCGCTGACCTACCCGACGGGCTGACCGCCGAGGTGACCGGCGCCCCGGCGTTCACCGCCGACCTTTCCTCGGTGTTCGACGGCGCCGACGTCACACTGCTCGTCGTGACCGCCGCCGTGGTCGCGCTGCTCCTGCTGATCACCTACCGCAGCCCGTTCCTGTGGATAGTGCCGCTGGCCGTGGTCGCCGCCACCGAGCAGCTCACACTGCGCGCGGTGGACGTCATCGTGCCGGGCGTCGGCATCAACCTCCAGCAGGGTCAGGTCACCGGCATCGCCAGCGTGCTGGTCTTCGGCGCCGCCACCGACTACGCGCTGCTGCTCATCGCCCGCTACCGGGAGGAGCTGCGCCGCGAGGAGGACCGGTTCGCGGCGATGCGCGCCGCGTTGCGGCGCACCGCGGAGCCGATCCTCGCCAGCGGCGGCACCGTCGTGCTCGGCGTGCTCACCCTGCTGCTCAGCGAGCAGGAGACCAACCGGGCGCTGGCCGTGGCATGCGCCACCGGTGTGGTCTTCGCCATGCTCTCGGCCCTGTTCGTGCTCCCCGCCGTGCTGGTGCTGTTCGGTCGCGGCCTGTTCTGGCCGTTCGTACCCCGGGTCGGCGGCCCGGTGCGCGAGGGTCGGCTCTGGGGTCGGCTCGGCGCCGCCGTGCAACGCCGCCCGGTGGTTGTCGCGACGCTGGCCACACTGCTGCTCGGCGGCCTGGCACTGGGTGGGCTCGGCATCCGTACCGGCCTGTCCGAGACCGAACAGTTCCGGGCCGAGCCCGAGGCGGTGACCGGGGCACAGACCCTGGCCCGGGCCTTCCCCGCCGGCAGCACCCAGCCCGTCGCCGTGATCACCACCCCGGCGGCGGTGCGGGCGGTCACCGACGCAGCCACGGCCGTGCCCGGTGTCGCCTCGGCACGCCCCGGCGACGCCGGCGCGGCCATCGCCCAGGTCGACGTGGTCCTCGACGCCGAACCCGGCACCACCGCCTCGGACCGCGCGATCGAGGCGCTGCGGGCGGCGGTCGCCGCCGTTCCCGACTCCGCGCCGCCGGCCGCCGCCGGCGCCGACGCCCCGCCCGGGGCCATCGTCGGCGGCTCCGTGGCCGCCACCTACGACTCCGACGAGGCCAACGACCGGGATCTGCGACTCATCCTGCCGATCATCCTGCTGCTGGTCGCCGCCGTGCTCGTGCTGCTGCTACGCGGTCTGCTCGCGCCGCTGCTGTTGGTGCTGACCGTGATCGCGTCGTACTTCGCCAGCCTCGGCGCGGCCTGGCTGCTCTTCGACCACGTGCTCGGCTTCCCGGCCCTGGACAGCGGTGTACTGCTGCTGGCCTTCGTCTTCCTGGTGGCGCTCGGGGTGGACTACAACATCTTCCTGGTCACCCGGGCCCGGGAGGACGCCCGCAGCGCCGGCACCCGCGCCGGGATGCTCTCCGCCCTGCGGGTCACCGGTGGTGTGATCACCAGCGCCGGAGTGCTGCTCGCCGCGGTCTTCGCCGTACTCGGTGTGCTCCCGCTGATCACCCTGACCCAGATCGGGATCATCGTCTGCATCGGTGTCCTGCTCGACACCCTGCTGGTCCGTACGGTCCTGGTGCCGGCGCTGGCGTTCCTGCTCGGCGACCGCTTCTGGTGGCCCGGTCGCATCACGCGTGACCCGGTGCAGGCCACCCCGCGCTCGCCCGAGCCGGTCGCCGCGCACGACTGACCGACTCGACGGGAGCCGTGGCGGATCCGCCACGGCTCCCGTCGAGGTCAGTACGCCAGGCAGACGCACTCGCTCATCAGCGCCCGCACGTTGCGCACGTACGACGGGTTGGGGATGGCCAGCGGCCTCCCCTCCTGAGCCACCGCACCGTGCCCGAAGTTGTACGCGGCGATGACCGCGTTGAGCAGGCAGGAATTCAGCTCGCTGGTGCACAGTGCCGGGTCGAGCCGGAAGTCGGACTCGAAGTACATGTCGCCGATGTACTTCGTCGCCCAGGCCAGGTAGGTGGCGCCGAGGTAGGCGTTGTCCTGGTAGGCGTCGATCTTGTAGCTCTTCTCGAACCGCTGGTTCATCCAGGTCGCGGTGTCCGGCATCACCTGCAACAGCCCGACCCCACCGTCGCAGGCGTAGATGTTGGACTGCCAGCCGCTCTCCTGCCACGCGGTGGCCTTGAGCAGGTTGAGCGGGATCTTGATGTCCGGTGCCGAGACCGGCCAGTAGGTGCGGTTGGCCGCATCGGTCAGCGCCGCCTTCACCTCGGACCGGCTCGCCTGGCTGCCCTTGTAGGTCGGCTTGCAGGAGCTCGGGGCCGGCTTCGGCGGTGCCGGCGGCACCTCGGTCTCGGTGGGCGGCTTCGGCACCGGGCGCGGCTTCGGCGCCGCCCGGGTCGGCTTCTTCGTCGTCTTCGGCTTCGGGGTCGCGCTCCGACTCGGGGCGGAACCCATCGATTCCACGGCGCTCACCGACGGGCTCGGCTCCTCGCTGACCTCGTCGGACGGGGTGTCGGTCGGCCCGTCGGTGATGGCGACCGGCGCGGCCAGGCCCGGTGGGCTCTCCCCCTTGGCGGCGCAGCCGACCAGCGCGCTCGCGAGCAGAAGCCCGGCGAGCACTGCGGCGCCCAGCCGATCGGTGCGTCGAACCATGCCGTGGCCTCCCCCGTGTGATTGTCGCCGCACCCTAACAAGGTTCGACCGGGCGGCGTTGCCCCTGCGACGGCCGCCGGGGGGCCTGGTCCACTGAGGGCTGACCGTTGCCCACCGCCCGGTCCCGGGTCGCCCAGGCGACCATGAACACCACTGTCCAGAGCACCCCGAGCAGCACCGCGGCGGCCGTCCCACTCGCCGTGTCCAGTCCGAGGTAGAGCCGCGCGCCGCCGATCCCGAGCACCCCCGCCGCCGCTGCGGTCCAGGCGGCCACCGCCACCGGCCAGTGGGCGCTGCGCGACACCAGCCACGCCAGGGTGCAGAAGCTCGCCGCGACGACGGCGTTCTGGGTGGAGAGCGGCGCCACCTCACCGCCGCCCGGGGCGGTCCCGTTCGGGCCGGTCAGTTCGGCCACCACGGCCAGCACCACCAGCGGCACGAACGCGCCCACAGTGCCGACCACGCTGAGCAGGTCCGCCCGCCAGGGTCGGTTGCGCCACGCCAGCACCGCCGCCACCAGCGCCACCAACAGGATCAGCACCGACCCGCGTACCACCGACACCAACACCAGTGTGGCGTCGGCGGCGTCCGGGGTACGCCGAGCGGCGAACCACCCCGCGATGGCGCCGTCCAGCGCGGCCAGCCCACTGTTGCGGACCGCCACCGCGAGCAGACCGGCGATGGCGAGCCCGGCGGCGAACAGCAGCAGCAGCCCGGCGGCCAGATTGAGCAGCAGCGTCCAGGCCGGGCCGATCCGCATGGCCACCAGGAAGAACAGCACCCCGTAGCGGGCGGTGAGCCACCGCACCGGAGGCAGAGCGCCGGCCCGGGACAGCAGCGCGCGCACCGGGTCGGGGTTACGGCCCAGCCACCGACCCACCAGCACCACACCCACCAGGCCGGCCAGCAGCAGGAACGCCACCCCGGTGGCCCGGCCGAGAAGCCGGGAGACAGTGTCGTACGACTCACCTGCGAGGTGACCGAGCAGCACCGAGCCGCCCACCCAGGTCACCACCCCGGCCAGGTTCCAGAGGGCGAACCGCCGGTACGGCATGCCGGCCGCACCGGCCAGCCGGGGCACCAGGGTCCGGGCGAAAGCCACCCATCGGGCGGCGAACACCCCCCGCCCACCGAGACGGGCGAGCATGGCGTCGGCGCGGGCCCACCGCTGCGGCCCGACCCGGTGACCCAGCCCGGCGCGCAGCCGGGAGCCGTACCGCCGTCCGGCGCGAAAGGCCAGCCCATCGCCGAGGACCGCCGCGACGATCATCGCGAGCAACGCCGGCCCGAGCCGCAAGGTACCGTTGTAGGTGAGGAAGCCGACGAGCAGCAGGGTAGCCTCACCCGGCACGAGCAGGCCGAAGATCACCGCGGTCTCGCCCGCCACGATCAGCGCGGCGACCAGGTAGATCCACAGGGTGGGCAGACCCTGCACCCAGGTCAGCAGGTCGTGCACTCAGGCCCCCGGGACACGGGTGCCAGCATGCCAGCCGGGAGAACCACCGGCACAGCGGTTTCACCATAGATCAGGGGCACCTGGGGGTGACCCCGACGCAGCCTGCGCGAGCGCAGGCGGAAGGATAGAGGGTATGCAGCTTCGCACCGACCTCCGCAACGTCGCCATCATCGCTCACGTCGACCACGGCAAGACCACCCTGGTCGACGCCATGTTGCGGCAGGCCGGCGCGTACGGCGCACGCGGCGAGAACACCGAGCGGGTGATGGACTCCGGTGACCTGGAGCGGGAAAAGGGCATCACGATCCTGGCCAAGAACACCGGTGTGCGTTACCTGCCGGCGGACGGCTCCGACCCGGTCACCATCAACATCATCGACACGCCCGGCCACGCCGACTTCGGCGGCGAGGTGGAGCGCGGCCTGACCATGGTCGACGGTGTGGTGCTGCTCGTCGACGCCAGTGAGGGCCCGCTGCCGCAGACCCGCTTCGTGCTGCGTAAGGCGCTGCGGGCCCGGATGCCGATCATCCTGGTGATCAACAAGGTGGACCGTCCGGACGCCCGGATCAAGGAGGTCGTGGACGACACCTACGAGCTCTTCCTCGACCTGGACGCCGACGAGGAGCAGATCGACTTCCCGATCGTCTACGCCTGCGCCCGCGACGGCGTCGCCTCGCTGACCCAGCCCGCCGACGGCTCGGTGCCCGACGACAGCACCTCCCTGGAGCCGCTGTTCCGCACCCTGCTGGACACCATCCCGGCACCCTCGTACGACGAGGGCGCGCCGTTGCAGGCCCACGTCACCAACCTGGACGCCTCGCCGTTCCTCGGCCGGCTCGCGCTGTGCCGGGTCCGCCAGGGCACCATCAACAAGGGCCAGACGGTGGCCTGGTGCCGCACCGACGGCAGCACCCAGCGGGTCCGCATCTCCGAGATGCTGATGACCGAGGGCCTGGAGCGCACGTCGGCCGAGACCGCCGGCCCGGGCGACATCATCGCCGTCGCCGGCATCCCGGAGATCATGATCGGTGAGACCCTCGCCGACGTCGAGAACCCTGTCGCGTTGCCGCTGATCACCGTCGACGAGCCGGCCATCTCGATGACCATCGGCACCAACACCTCGCCGCTGGTCGGCCGGCTCAAGGGCTCCAAGGTCACCGCGCGGATGGTCAAGGACCGGCTCGACAAGGAGCTGATCGGCAACGTGTCCCTGCGGGTCCTGCCCACCGAGCGGCCGGACGCCTGGGAGGTGCAGGGCCGCGGCGAGCTGGCGCTGGCCATCCTGGTCGAGCAGATGCGCCGGGAGAGCTACGAGCTGACCGTCGGCAAGCCGCAGGTGGTCACCCGGGTAATCGACGGCAAGACCTGCGAGCCGGTCGAGCGGCTGACCATCGACGCCCCGGAGGAATACCTCGGCGCGATCACCCAGCTCCTCGCCACCCGCAAGGGCCGGATGGAGCAGCTTGTCAACCACGGCACCGGCTGGATCCGGATGGAGTGGCTGGTGCCGGCGCGCGGCCTGATCGGCTTCCGCACCGAGTTCCTCACCGACACGCGGGGCACCGGCATCCTGCACCACGTCTTCGAGTCGTACGAGCCGTGGTTCGGCGAGCTGCGCACCCGTAACAATGGCTCGCTGGTCGCCGACCGGGCCGGCGCGGTCACCGCCTTCGCGATGACCAACCTGCAGGAGCGCGGTCAGCTCTTCGTCGAGCCCACCACCGAGGTGTACGAGGGCATGATCGTCGGGGAGAACTCCCGCTCCGACGACATGGACGTCAACATCACCAAGGAGAAGAAGCTCACCAACATGCGGCAGTCGACCTCCGACGAGACCGAGAAGCTGGTCCCGCCGCGCAAGCTCACCCTGGAGCAGGCGCTGGAGTTCTGCCGCGAGGACGAGTGCGTCGAGGTCACCCCGGCCACGGTGCGCATCCGCAAGGTGGTGCTCGACCAGCAGCTGCGGGGCCGGGCCACCGCCCGCCGCAAGCACGCCGGCTGACCCACCAGCACCCGACACCGGGCGCGTCGGCCGCTTGCGGCCGACGCGCCCGTCGTCTTTCCCCCGACGGCTACGCGAGCCCACCCCCGCTTGATCCGCTACGGTCACCGGCATGACCTGGGATGATCTCGACGCCCACCTGGACCGGGTGCCCGGCACCGTCTCCGCGTACGTCGGGCGACTCGACGCCCCGCCGACCTGGACCCGCCACGCGGACGCCGGCCACTACGCCGCGAGCACCATGAAGGTGGCGGTGCTCGCCGCGCTGCACCGCGCCGCCGAGGCCGGCACCCTGGACCTGGACGCCCCGGTCCCGGTCGTCAACGACTTCGCCTCCGCCCAGCCCGGCGCACCCCGCTTCGCCAACGCGCAGCCCTACGACAACGACGACGCGGTCTGGGACCGCATCGGCGGCACCGCGTCGCTGCGCTGGCTGGCCGACCGCATGATCGTGCGCTCCAGCAACCTCGCCACCAACCTCGTCCTCGGCCACGCCGGGCTACCCGCGGTCGCCGAGGTCTGGGCGCTCGCCGGCGCCCGCAACAGCGTCACCGGCCGCGGCATCGAGGACTTCGCCGCCCGCGAGGCCGGCATCACCAACACGGTCACCGCCGCCGACCTGGCCGCCCTACTCGGCGCCCTGGCCACCGGGGCCGACACCCCCGGCCCACTCGCCTCACCGGCCGCCTGCGCCACCATGCTTGACGTCCTGCTCGCCCAGGAACACCGCGAGGACCTCGCCGCCGGCCTGCCCACTGGCACCCGCATCGCGCACAAGAACGGTTGGGTGCGCGGCGTCCGTCACGGCGCCGGCCTGGTGCTGCCCGACGACGCCCCGCCGTACCTCATCGCCGTCTGCACCACCGCCGACCTGTCTGACGGCGACGACCAGGTGGAGGACGACGCCTGCCTGCTGCTCGCGCACATCTCGGCGCAGGTCTGGGCGGCCCGCCACCAACTCTGACCCGACAGCCTCGGCGGCGAGGCCAGCGCCGCCGACTGCGGCTACGCTGCTCGCACCCCCACCCCGGAGCCGCCGATGCCCCGCAGTCGCACAGTGCTGATCGCCTTCCTCGTCGTGACGGCCGCGAACCTGTTGGCCAACGCCACCGGCGGCGGCCTGGCCTTCCTCCTGACCAAGCCGCTGCTGATGCCGCTGCTGGCCGCGTACCTCTGGCGGGTCAGCGCCGAACGCGCGGCCCGACCGGACCGGCTGTTGCTGGCCGCGCTGGCCTTCGCCACCGGCGGCGACGTCGCCCTGATGATCGACGGCACCGGCTGGTTCCTCGCCGGCATGGCCTGCTTCCTCGGCACGCACCTCTGCTACCTCGCGGCCTTCACCCGACACGGCGCAGCGACAGCGCTGCGTCGCACGCCGCTGGTCGCCGTGCCCCTGGGGTACGCGGTGCTGACCGTCGTCGCGCTGACCTGGATGTGGGCGGGGCTGACCGACGTCGGGCTGGCCCTACCGGTGGCCGGTTACGCGATCGCGCTGGCCGCCATGGCCAGCACCGCCGCCACCCAGGGCTGGCGGGTCGGTCTCGGCGCCGCGCTCTTCCTCGGCTCCGACCTGCTGATCGCCGCCGGGGTGGCCGAGGTGGCCCAACCAACCGGCGCGCCGGTGCTGGTCATGGCTACCTACGCCGCCGGCCAGGCACTGATCGTCACCGGCCTCGCCGCCCGCGCCGGCACGCCCACCGACGCACCTGTCACTCCAGCAACTGCGCCCGCAACGCCCTGAGGTCGGCCTCGGTGAGCCCCAGCCCGTCGCGCAGGTACGCGTCGAACGAACCGTGCACCCGACGCACCTCGGCGTAACCGGCGTCGAGATACTCGGCGCGGACCTCCAGCACCGGCAACACCGCGTCGACGTCCAACTCGGGATTCCGCCGACGCATCGCCTCGACGATCACCGCCCGCAGACTGTCGGTCAGCTCGTTGTTGCGCAGGTAGTCGGCGCGAATCGCCGTGTCGTCCACCCCGAGCGCCGTCAACAGGATGACTGTCAACCAACCGGTGCGGTCCTTGCCGGCGGAGCAGTGGTAGAGCAGCGGCAGATTCTCCGGCCGGGACGCCAGCCGCACCGCCTCGGCGAAACCGACCCGCGCCGACTCACCGGTCACGAACCAGCGGTAGATCGCCGCCATCGCCCCCGCCGTGCCCTGCCGGGCCAGCTCCGCGTACGCGTCCAGGTCGTGACCGAGCAGCACCGCCGAGACGTACGTGAAGACCGGGTGCTCCGCGTCGTGCACCGGCAGGCGCACCACCCGTGGCTCACCGGCGAACCGGTCCTCGGGCGCGACAGCGATCTCCGAGGCGTCGCGCAGATCCACCACGCACGCCGGCCCCAGCTTCGCCAGCACCGGTAGGTCCTCGTCGGTCAGCCGACCCAGCGCCGGAGTACGGATCAACTGGCCGACCCGGACCCGCCGCCCGTCCGCGCCGACGAGCCCGCCCAGGTCACGCGCGTTCGGTGCACCCACCAGCTCCCAGCCCTGCCCGGTCATCCGGTCTCCCCTCCCGCGGTGAACCTTTGTATAGGGTGCCTCACATGACGATCTCGGCGGTACGCACCCACCGGGTTTCCGCCCCCTTACACACCCCGTTCGTCACCGCGCTGCGCCGTACCACCACAGTGGACACCCTGGTCGTCGAACTCGTCGACAGCGACGGCCGGTCCGGCTTCGGTGAGGCGCCCCAGGTCTGGCAGGTCACCGGCGCGTCGGTCGCCGGCGCGCAGGCGTGCGTCCGCGAGTTGCTCGGCCCACAGCTGATCGGCCGTGACCCGGACGACCTGGTGACCCGTTGCGCCGAGGTGCAGCGCGCCGTGGTCGGCAACGAGGCCGCGAAGGCGGCGGTGGACGTCGCCCTGCACGACCTCGCCGCGCGGCGGCTGGGCGTACCCCTGGTGCGGTTGCTCGGGGGCACCACGCTGCGGGTCCCGACGGACGTCACCCTCGCCGCAGGCGACGCGGTGGACCTGGCGACCGCGGCACGGCAGCGGCAGGCCGACGGCTTCGGCGTGCTCAAGTTGAAGGTCGGCACCGACGCGGCCGGTGACCTGGACCGGGTGCGGGCGGTACGGGCGGCCGTCGGCCCCGGCACCCGGATCCGGCTGGACGCCAACCAGGGCTGGACGCCCCGGGAGGCGGTCCGGGTGATCCGCGGCATCGAGGACGCCGGGCTCGACGTGGAGTTGGTCGAGCAGCCGGTGGCCCGCTGGGACCTGGACGGGTTGGCCTGGGTCAGCGACCGGGTGTCCGTGCCGATCCTGGCCGACGAGGCGGTCTTCGGGGTCCGTGACCTGGTGGAGGTGATCCGCCGCCGGGCCGCCGACCTGGTCAACGTCAAGCTGGCCAAGTGCGGTGGGCTGCATCCGGCCCGTACCCTCCTCGACCTGGCCACCGCGCACGGGCTCGGCACTGTGGTCGGCTCGATGATGGAGAGCCAGGTCGGCATCGGGGCAGCCGCGAGTCTGGTCGCCGCGTACGGCACCACAGCGGTCCCCGACCTGGACGCCGCCTGGTGGCTGGCGTGGTCACCGGTGCAGGGCGGCATCCGCTACGACGGGGCGACAGTGGTGCTTCCGGACGCCCCTGGCCTGGGCATCTCCGGCCTCGCTGAAGCAAAAGTGCAGGCGCATGGTTGATGACTGTCGGTTTCTTTCATAGGGTTCCCCTGGACAGCCGACACGATCTGGGGGTTGACGTGGAGCTGCAACCGGGCCGCGAGGCCGTCGTCCGGGTCGCCGTGGCGACGCTGTGGACCTCCCCCGAGGCCGTCCGCCCGGTCGACCGTCCGGCGCTGACCGCCGGCGCCGACATCCCGAGCTGGGTCTCGGGAATGGATACCGACCAGCAGGTCGGCGACTGCGTGCTGAGCCAACTCCTGCTCGGCGAACGGGTCCTCGTCAGCGAGCTACGCCCGGACGGCTGGGCCCGGGTCGTCGCCGTCGAACAACCAGCCGCCAAGCTGGACCCCCGCGGCTACCCGGGCTGGCTCCCCGCCGAGCAGTTGACCGTTCTCGACCCGACCCACACCAGCACCGACCACCCGCTGGTGGTCGACGCCACCGTCACTGGCCTGCACGCCGCCCCGAACGGGCCGGTGGTGCTGCCCGGCGTCGTCGTCGGCACCCGGCTCGTCCCGGCCGGCCCCGCGCTCGACGACTGGCGGCCGGTGCACGTCCCCGGCCGGTCCACCCCGCTCTGGCTGCCCGACAGCCACCTGGTCCCGTCGGCGGCCGCGTCGCCGGCCGCCGCGCAGGCGCTCGCTGTGGCACAACGCCTGCTGGACGTGGTCTACATCTGGGGCGGTCTCTCCGCACACGGCATCGACTGCTCGGGGCTGGTGCATCTGGCCTGGCGGCGTTTCGGGGTGCTGCTGCCCCGCGACGCCGACGATCAGGCAGTGGCCACCACCCCGCTGTCGTTGGGCGCGGAACGCCCCGGCGATCTCTACTTCTTCGCCCGACCGGGCCGCAAGATCCACCACATCGGCATCGTCACCGCCGCCCCCGGCGACGGCGGCCAGCGCCGGATGCTGCACGCCTGCTACCGGCGGCGGCGGGTCATCGAAGAGGAACTGCAGGCCGACCGGACGGCCACGCTGGTTAGCGCGCACCGGGTCTAGGACGCGTCGGTCGAGCCTGCACCGGCCGGGCGCGTGTCCGCACCCGGCCGGTGACCGGTCAGTGTCGGGCGTCGGCCAACTCGCGACGCCGGTCCCGGGAGGACTTGATCAGGCTGGCGGCGGTGGCGACGCCCAGGGTGCCGATGATGACCAGCAGCGACAACCAGATCGGGATGTGCGGCGCCCAGCCGACGTGCTCGCCACCGTTGATGAACGGCAGTTTGTTGTCGGCCAGTGCCTCCAGCACCAGCTTGACCCCGATGAACCCGAGCACGACGGCCAGGCCGTAGCTCAGGTAGATCAGCCGGTCCAGCAGGCCACCGAGCAGGAAGTAGAGCTGCCGGAGGCCCATCAGCGCGAAGACGTTCGCGGTGAAGACCAGGTACGGCTCCTGGGTGATGCCGAAGATCGCCGGGATCGAGTCCAACGCGAAGATCAGGTCGGTGGTGCCGATCGCGATCATCACGATCAGCATCGGGGTGAACAGCCGCTTGCCGGCCACGTGGGTGGTGAGCTTCGCCCCGTCGTAGTCCTTCGAGATCGGCAGCGCCTTGCGGCTCCACCGGATCAGCACGTTCTCGGAGAACTCGTCCTCGTCCGGCTCACCCTGCCGGGCCAGGTTCACCGCGGTGTAGATCAGGAACGCGCCGAAGATGTAGAAGACCCAGGAGAACTGTGTGATCAGCGCCGCACCCGCGGCGATGAACCCGCCGCGCATCACCAGCGCCAGCACGATGCCGACGAGCAGCACCTTCTGCTGGTACTGCCGAGGCACCCCGAAGCGGGCCATGATGATCACGAAGACGAAGAGGTTGTCCACCGAGAGGCTGTACTCGGTGAGCCAGCCGGTGTAGAACTGGCCGGCCGCGCTGGCTCCGGAGGTCAGCCACACACCCACACCGAAGAGCAGGGCGAGACCGACGTAGAAGCCGACCCAGAGGCTCGACTCCCGCACACTCGGCTCGTGCGGGCGCCGACCGATGATCAACAGGTCGACGAGCAGGACCGCAGTCAGTGCGACAAGCGTTCCCGCCCACACCAATCCGGACACGTCCAACGTTCATTCCTCCGGCAGACACGCGGCGTCGGGCACACCGTACGCCCCTGCGGGAGCCGGCGTGCCGCTGTCGCTCACTCTGGTGACTGTCGGAGGTCTCTTCCGCCGTCGCCCCGGAAAGGGGCGGCGACCTACGGGGCCGGGTCGGGCGCCGTGGTTCCGGCGATCGACCGTGCTGACGACTCCGTTGCGGGGGAATACTCCCCTCCTCGGTGACCATTGTTGCCCACCACGCCCCGTGATCACACCCCGGGCACCCGGTGGTGCTGGACACCGCTCGACGCGCCACACCGCCTGACGCATCCTAGGAGGCTAGTGCATGTCTGGTGCGGCGATCGGGTCGACGAGCGGCCAGCCGGCGGCGAGCAGGTCGTCGCAGGCCCGCACCGCTCGGGCCAACCGCTCGGCGTGCGACCCGGCCAACTCCACCACCGGCACCCCGCACCCGGCCAGCTCGGCCCGGAAGCGCTCGGTCATCCAGGCCCGCAGGTGCTCACCGTCGCGCAACCCGTCATCGGTGAACGGCACCCCCCGGTGGTCGGTCAGCAGATACAGCGCCGGCCGGCGCGCCGCCGCCCGTACCTCCTCCGACGCGCTGCCCAGGTAGCGCTCCTCCCACACCGCCGTCGCCCGCGCGTCGGTGTCGCAGACCAGCAGCGGCCCGCTCGTCCGGGCCGCCGCGTCCTCGGCCGCCTGCTGCTCGCGGACCACAGCGCGGAAGTCGTCAGGATCCCAGGTGACGTCGAAGACGGTCGCCTCCAGTGTTCGTTCCCGCAACCGGGCCAGCTTGCGAGCTGTCAACTCCCGGCCGTACTCCGGCACCCAGGACGTGCCGTAGTGCCCGGCGAGCGCCGCCGCCATCGTCGTGGTCCCGGTCGACTCGGCCCCGACCACCACCACCCGCCGGACGAACCACTCCCGCACCGGCGGGCTCAGCCACCGCCAGTGACCCGCCGGGTCCGCGCGCACCGCCGTCCCGGACACCGGCACGGTCCGCCGATCCGGATCCACCGACACGGGTACGGCGTCGAAGCGGCGCGCCAACTCGGCCCCGTACGCCTCGGAGGAGAAGACCGCGTCCACCGACCCCGGCCCGACCGCCTCGCGGAACACCGCGCAGTGCGCGTCCCAGACCGCCGGATCGGCGTAGTCCACCGGGTGGTCGTCGTATCGGCCGACGAAACGGACCCACGGCGTGTCCGCGTGCACCTCGCGCATCCAGTCGAGGCGAAGCGGGAGCGGAATGGACTCCCGACGCGAGGGCGCCACGACGACTGTCACCTCGGCGCAGCGGGCGGCGGCGGCCCGGATCAGCGCGTGGTGCCCGGCGTGCGGTGGATAGAACTTGCCGACCACCATCCCGTGCCCGAACTCCGCTGCGGCCGGACGCGCCGGCTTGCGTGGTGCCGGCGCGGGGCCGGATGTCTCGGCGTTCACGCGGTGACCGGGGCCGGGCCGGGCGGGATCGCGCTCGGCCGGTCGGCCCGACGCAGGTCGGCGCGCCAGGCGCGCAACCCGAGTACGCACAGGGCGAGGAAGACCAGGTAGAGCACTGCCGTCAGGTGCAGCCCCTTGTACGCGTACAACGGGATGTAGATCAGGTCGGCGGCGATCCAGAGCCACCAACTCTCCACCCGCTTGCGGGTCTGCCCGTACGTGGCCAGCAAGGAGAGCGTCGTGGTCAACGCGTCCGGCAGCGGCACTGTCGAGTCGGTGGCCCGGTCCAGCAGCACCCAGAGCGCGCCGGTGAGCAGCAGCCCGGCGGCGGCCAGCGCCAGCCACTCCGGCCGCCCCGTCCGGCTGACAGTGAGCCGGGTGCGCCGCTCACCCCCGAAGAGCCAGTGCCACCAGCCGTAGCAGCCGAGCGCGACGTAGACGACCTGGAGCCCCGCGTCGGCGTACAGCCCGGCGGTCCAGAACAGCACCATGAGCAGCAGCACGTTGGCGATGCCGATCGGCCAGTTGGCGATCTTCTGCCGGGCCACCAACCACACGTTGAGCACACCGGTCACGAACCCCAGCAGTTCGGCCCAGGTGGTGCCCGTACCGGCCACCCGAAACGCGGTGCCGGTGAGCCAGTCGATGATCACGAGGCCACCCTAGGGTCCGTGTCAACGTCCTCCGTCGAGCCGAGGCGGAGTCCAGGCAGTGGTCCGGCACAGACCCGCGACACCGACTGCCCCGACCGCCGTGGGAGGCTGTCCGACATGGTGCTTGAGGTCGCGCTGATCGACGTACTACCCGGACACGAGGACGCGTTCGCCGCCGCGTACGCCGAGGGTCACCCGGTGCTCGCCGGTGCGACCGGCTGCCGGTCCGTGCGGATGACCCGAGGAATCGAGTCACCGACCCGCTTCGTGCTGCTCGTCGAATGGGACTCGGTCGAGGCGCACGAGAAGAACTTCCGGGCCACCGATCGGTTCGACAAGTGGCGGGCGCTGATCGGGCCGCACTTCGCGGGACCGCCAGTCGTCGAACACTTCCTCGACGTACCGGCCTGAGCCGAGCTGTCGTACCCCACGGTTATCGTGCCGGACGCACGCGCCGGCCGCCGGTCCCGACGGGCTCGGGGGCGCCGGGCCCGGTGGCCGCGCGGCGCCTCACCGTGGGGCACCGGTCAGCCGTCACTCGCCGACGCGGCGGGCCAGCACTGTGACCGTCTCCTCCGGTGACAGCGCCGCGGCCAGCAGCGCCGCGGTCATCCGCTCGTAGCGGTCGACGTCGATCACCGTGGCCAACCGGACGTCGGTGGTCAAGGCCTCGAGCATGACAGTGCGCGGGTCCGCCGGGTCGGGGAAGGCGTAGCAGGAATACGGTGTGAGTGGATGCAGCCCGCCACCGGCCACTCCGCGCGGCAACAGCCGCACCGTGACGTGGGACAGGCCGGTCACCGCTACCAGATGACGCAGCTGTTCACGCCAGACCGCCACCGGCAGGTCACCCGGGTCGCAGACGGCCTCGGCGAGCACCGCCGTGTAGCGCGGCGGGTAGGCCCGCCGCAGCACCTCCTGCCGCAGCGCCCTTGCGCGCACCTCGGCCTCCACATCGACCTCCGGCGTGAGCTGGGCGCCGGCGGTGACCAACACCCGGGCGTACGCGGGCGTCTGGAGCAACCCCGGCACCACCGACGGCTGGTACTCGACGATGTCGGCGGCGCCCGCCTCCAACTCGGCGTAGGTGCGCTGCCGTTCGCTCATCTCGCCCAGCGTCTTCCACCAGCCTCGACTGGTCGCCGCGTCCCGGGCGATGACGATCAGCGCCTCCCGGGCCGGCGTGGGCACCTTGTAGACATCCAGCAGATCGAGCACGTCGGCGAGGTCCGGGCGACTCTGACCCAGCTCGATGCGGGACAGCTTCGACGTCGAGGCCCAGCCCAGCCGGTCGCAGACCTGCTCCAGGGTCAGCGACTCGCGCCGACGGAGTTGGCGCAGCTCTGCGCCGAGACGTGCACGTCGAATGACAGGACTTGTTGGCAGCGGCATCCCGGCCTCCCCACCGAGGGAGACTACGCAGGACGATCACCCAGTGCAATAGCTCGCTCGCGCACCGCAATCAGGGCATTCGACGCCGTCGGCCGTCCGGACCAGCCCGCACACACCGTTTCCGCAGGTCAGTGTGGTTTTAGGCAGCGAAGGCTGGCTCCGGCGGGTCACCCGTCCCCGATCGGCATGGCCGGGCTCAGGGTCGGTAGGTGCCGAAGGACCAGACGTTGCCGGCCAGATCGCGGGCTGCGTAGTCACGGGAGCCGTAGTCGGTGTCGAACGGCTCGCGGATGATCTCGGCGCCTGCCGCGCGGGCCTGGGCGCAGTGGGCGTCGACGTCCGGCACGGCCACGTAGACCGACCAGTCGTCGTCGGCCGGCCGGGGCCGGGCGTCGGCCCGACCACCCAGCATGATCATGCCGGTGTCGAGGACCAGTTCGGCGTGCGCGACAGTACCGTCCGGCGCCTCGTACACGGCATGCACCCGGAAACCGAAGGCGGCACCGAGCCAGTCGATCGCGGCGCGGGGATCGGGATAACGGAAGATCGGATAGATGGCTCGCATGACCCGATTCTGCGGCCGGCGGCACGGCTCCGGATTGGACGAATGTGACCTCGGCGGGTCGCCGACCCGGCTCCGGTCGGCCGGCGGTCGTCAGCGCCCGGAGAGCAGCGCGGCCGGTGTGGCCCCCGCGAACTCGTGGAAGTCCCGGATCAGGTGGGACTGGTCGTAGTAGCCGCAGCCCGCCGCCACAGCGGCCCAGTCGACTCCTCGCCCGGCCCCGCCGGCCTGGGTCGAGGCGGCATGAGCCTGCTGGAAACGCAGCAGCCGGGCGGCCATCTTGGGCGGCAGGCCGACCTCCTGCCGGAACCGGGACGTGAGGTGCCGGCGGCTCCAGCCCAACTCGTCGGCGAGCACACCGACGCTCCCCCGCCCACCGCTGGCGGTCAGCCACCGCCACGCCCAGTCGAGCCGCGGGTCCACCGGCGGGGACGCCGCCAGCCGGGCGGCGAGCACCCGGTCGAGCAGGTCGAATCGTTCCGACCAGCCGGGGGCCTCGGCGAGCCGGCCGCGCAGCCGATCCAGCCAACGGCCCGGGAGCTGCCCGACGCCGACGGCCCGATTGGTCAGCTCACTCAGAGGCAGGCCGAGAAGCCGGCGGGCAGTGAGGGGAGCGAGCAGCAGCTCGACGCCCTCCCCCACGCCCACCGTGCGCGTGGTGCACCAACTGTCGAAGGTGCCGGCCACGAACGAGTCGACAGCTGTGACGCCACGCTGCGCGCTACGCGGGTCGGTCACGTCCAGCGGAGCGCCCCAGCCCAGGATCAGCACCACGAAGACGCCCGCCGACTCCCGGCGGACCAGTGGCACGTCCGCCCGCTCCCGGTAGCCCACGTACCTGTCGACGAAGGGACGCAGGCTGGCGTCAGGCAGCCCGAGGACCATCTCGCCGATCGGTGCCACCGCCGTCAACAGTGCCCGCCCTTCGCGTGCCCCGGTCGGCCGGGCCCGAGCGGTGCGCTGGGCGGGGCCGACCGGGTGACAGTCACTTCACGCCGGCGGCGTCCATGCCGCGCAGCTCCTTCTTCAGGTCGGAGACCTCGTCACGAATCCGGGCGGCCAACTCGAACTGAAGCTCGCGAGCGGCGGCCAACATCTGGTCGTTGAGCTCCTGGATGAGCTGGGCGAGGTCGGCGCGGGCCATCCCCTCCCGTGAGGTGGTGCTCGCGGCGGACCGGCTCCGGCTGCGGGTCTCCTTGACCGGCGCCTTCCCTCGGGACAGCTGACGCACCGCGCCGCCGACCCGGGAGTTCTCGGTGTCCTCCGCCTCGCGGTAGATGTCGTCCAGGATGTCGTGGATCTTCTTGCGCAGCGGCTCCGGGCTGATGCCGTGCGCCTCGTTGTGCGCGATCTGCTTGGCCCGACGCCGATCGGTCTCGTCGATCGCCGCCGCCATCGAAGGGGTGATCTTGTCGGCGTACATGTGCACCTGGCCGGAGACGTTACGAGCGGCCCGCCCGATGGTCTGGATCAGCGACCGGCCGCTGCGCAGGAAGCCCTCCTTGTCGGCGTCGAGAATCGCCACCAACGACACCTCGGGCAGGTCCAGACCTTCGCGGAGCAGGTTGATGCCGACGAGCACGTCGTAGTCGCCCTTGCGCAGCTCGCGCAGCAGCTCCACCCGGCGCAACGTGTCGACCTCCGAGTGCAGGTAGCGCACCCGGATGCCGTTCTCCAGGAGGTAGTCGGACAGGTCCTCGGCCATCTTCTTGGTCAGCGTGGTGACCAGCACCCGCTCGTCCCGGTCGGTCCGCAGCTTGATCTCGTGCATCAGGTCGTCGATCTGGCCCTTGGTCGGCTTGATCACGACCTCCGGGTCGACCAGACCGGTGGGTCGGATCACCTGCTCGACGAACTCGCCCTGGGCCTGCTCCATCTCCCAGGTGCCGGGGGTCGCGGATAGGTAGACCATCTGGCCGACCCGCTCCAGGAACTCGTCGAAACGCAGTGGCCGGTTGTCGGCAGCGCTGGGCAGCCGGAAGCCGTGGTCGATGAGCATCCGCTTGCGCGACGCGTCGCCCTCGTACATGCCGCCGATCTGCGGGATCGTCACGTGCGACTCGTCGACCACAGTGAGGAAGTCGTCGGGGAAGTAGTCGAGCAGGGCGTGCGGCGGGCTGCCGGGCAGCCGCCCGTCCATGTGCATCGAGTAGTTCTCGATGCCGGAGCAGAAGCCCACCTGCCGCATCATCTCGATGTCGTAGGTGGTGCGCATCCGCAGCCGCTGCGCCTCCAGCAGCTTGCCCTGCCGCTCCAGCTCGGCGAGCCGCTCGGCCAACTCCACCTCGATGTCACGGATCGCCCGTTCCATCCGCTCCGGTCCGGCCGCGTAGTGGGTGGCCGGGAAGATCACCAGCTGGTCGACCTCGCGGACCACGTCACCGGTCAACGGGTTGAGGTAGTAGAGCTTCTCCACCTCGTCACCGAACAGCTCGATCCGGATCGCCAGCTCCTCGTACGCCGGGATGATCTCCAGCGTGTCGCCGCGGACCCGGAAGGTGCCCCGCTGGAAGGCCATGTCGTTGCGGGTGTACTGGATGTCGACCAGCCGGCGCAGCAACTGGTCGCGGTCGAGCTCCTGCCCGATCTGCACCTTCACCGCCCGGTTGAGGTACTCCTCCGGAGTGCCCAGGCCGTAGATCGCCGAGACGGTAGCCACCACGATCACGTCGCGGCGGGTGAGCAGCGACATCGTCGCCGAGTGCCGCAGCCGCTCCACCTCCTCGTTGATCGAGGAGTCCTTCTCGATGTAGGTGTCGGTCTGCGGGATGTACGCCTCGGGCTGGTAGTAGTCGTAGTACGAGACGAAGTATTCGACAGCGTTGTGCGGCAGCAGCTCGCTGAACTCCTTGGCCAACTGCGCGCAGAGCGTCTTGTTCGGGGCGAGCACCAGGGTGGGGCGTTGCAGCCGTTCGATCAGCCACGCCGTGGTGGCGCTCTTGCCGGTGCCGGTCGCGCCGAGCAGAACCGTGTTGCGGTCGCCGCGCCGAACCCGACGCTCAAGGTCATCGATGGCCGCCGGTTGGTCGCCGGCCGGCTGAAAGTCACTGACGACCTGGAAGCGGCTGTCCAGCCGGGGAATGTCGAGCGCCATGCCGTCAACGGTACGCCGGAGGTCCGACAGGAACGGCCGTCACGCCAGGTACGTGATCGGCTTCAATATTCCCATTGTGTGGCCCATGTCACCGGGACTACCCTCTTCATGTAGGCCGCTCGCGGCGGCCGACCGGGCCGGTGGCCAGGCCAACATCACGGCCGGTCACCCCCGGCACTGCGGTCGCAGCACCCGGCTCGTCCGGCGTGCGCACCCGTGTGGTCGCGCTCGAGGCGCAGACCGGCCGCCGCGAGCGCCCCTGCTCGTCACCCCGGTGCCTTCCCGCCCGTTTCATCTCCGTGGACACCTCTCCGACCCCGGCGCCCGACACCGCCCGCACCGCCACACCCCGGCCGGAGGCCGGGAGCACCGGCAGCGGCCCGGCCAGCGGTGGCAGCCCGGCCAGCGGCAGCGGGCGGCACCGCACCGGCTCGGCCGGCGGCGCCTCGGCGACCGGCCGAACCAACGACACCAAGAACACGTCCAAGGCCGGCCGAACCAACGACACCGGGAACAGGTCCACAGCCGGCCGGTCCGCCGGTGGCGCGCGCCGAGCCGCCGCCGGCCGCAAGACCGACGACACGCGGCGGGCCGCCGCCGAGCGAAGCCTCGCGGAGAACCGCGGGACCACCCGCCGCGACGACACCTCGGACACCGCCGACAACAGCGAGACCGCCGACACCACCGGGCCGCCCTCGGCCGGCCGTCGTCGTCGTACGGTGCTGCTGTTGCTCGGTCTAACGGCTGTGACGTCCGCGACGGCGCTGGTGCTCGGGCTGTTGAGTTGGACGCCCGACCCGCCCGAGCCGGCCCGACCGCTGACCCTGGCGGAGGGCGAGCGGCTGGCCGCCGTGCGGGTCACCAACCTGCGGGACCTGCGCGCGGGCGTACGGGTCACTGCCGGCACCGGCGCCGCCCGCATCGAGCTGGTGGGCTGGGTGGACTGGTCCCGGTCCCTGCTCTACCTCGACGTGGGCGGGCCGGGAGCGGGTGCCGAACGAGGGCTGTTGCAGAAGAGCGGCCCGGTGCTGGTGATCCGGCCCGATCCGGCGGCGGTGCCCACTCCCGCCGCACCACCGCTGATGCCCCCGCCGGACCGGTGGCGGCTGCACCGACTGGCACCCGGGGCGCACCTGGCACCGGTGCTCGACCTGCTCCTCGATCTCGCCGCCGACCGCCCCGACACCGCGACCCGGGCGGCAGCGTCCGACGGGGCGCGCTGGATCGCCCGCGAGGCCGTCCCGGCTGGCCCACTGGACGTCATTCAGGCACCACTGCCCAGCGGCGCGCCAGCCGCCAGCACGGCCATCGGCACCCCCAGCGCCGCGACGCCCGCCCCGCACGGACAGACCCGGTTCTGGCTCGACCAGGACGCCCGGCTGCACAAGCTGGTGACTGTGCTGCCCGGCACCGGTGCGATCACGATGATCTTCAACCGCGCGGACCGGCCGACACTTCGACCGGTGGACGCATTAGGCGGCCGCCCCGGTCTGCCCCGCGCGCTGACCGACGCCGAGCAACGTCGGCTCGACCGGCTGCCGGCCCGGCTCCGAGCCCACGGCGGTGCCACTGTGACGCTGACCGCACCGGTGGGCACTGACACGAACCTGCGGGGCACCGGCTGGTTGAGCTGGACCGCGCGTACCGCGTACCTCGCTGTCGCCGACCTGGGCGTACCGGACCGCCGGACCCTGCTGCGCCGCGACGCCGCCGGTCTGGCCCGGGCGGACCTGCCGGCGGCCGACGCCGGCGGCACCGCGGAGGCGCCTGCCCGGCCGCCGCTACCACCCCCGGCCGGAGGATGGCGGGTCTCCCGGCCCGCCCGGGACGACCTGAGCGTGCTGGTCGACGCCGCAATCGCCGCTGGGTCGGTCGGGCAGCGCGGCGCGGCCGTGCGGGTACGCGAGGACGTCACCGCCGGACGGACGGTGGACGTCATCGAGTCGGGTCCGGCCGACGCGCGGCTGCGTTACTGGCTCGACCGGGACGGGTCGCTCCGCCGGCTCGAGGTGCAGACCGACGCCGGCGCGTGGGCACACCTGGATCTCCAGCCCGCCGTCGTGCCCCGACTGGCCGCCAACCCGCGGCCCGCCGCCCCTCGACCGACGGCCCCTCGGTCTCCGACCCCTCGACCCGGTGGCCGCTGACCGACGCCTCAGGGGCGCCAGCCGGTCTGCGCGGCCCACTGCTCGGCCCGCAGGTACTCCTCGTCGAACCACGGGTTGCGCGCCGTGCCGGAATCGCCGGCCTCTGGCGCCGCGTCGACCAGATCCCGCTTGAGCAGCAGGTACGTGGCCCGCTGATCCGGGTCGGCACGCAGGTGGTCACGCATCAGCAACGCGTACCGCCAACCCGGCGAGTCCGCCACCCGCACGTGCAGACGAACCGGGCGGGCCGGGTCCGCACTACCGTGCAACCGCTTCTCCCACCGGCCCCTGCCGGCCGGGCGCGGGTCGTCCCACCACTGCCCCGGCACCCGCGGAAACCCGGCGCTCGCCAGCCGATCGGCCAACGGCCCGTCGGCGTCGACGAGGCTGGCGACCGCCACCTGCACGTCGATGACGTTCTGGGCGGCCAGGCCGGGCACCGCCGTCGAACCGATGTGATCGATGCGTAGGGCATCCGAGCCGAGCGTGTGCTGAATCCGGGCGGCCAGCCGCGCGTACTGCTCCGGCCAACTCGCGTCGGCCCCCGCCAACTCGGCCGCGTCCGGGGGGACCACCCGCCGCTGGCGCAGGTTGTCCTCGTAGGGCACCAACCGCTGCTTCCAGAGCCTGTCGACGGCGTCGTGCAGCGCCGTCAGGCTCCCGTCGTTTGTCAGCACCACGTCCGCCGCCGCCCGGCGGCGGGCGTCGTCGGCCTGGGCGGCGATCCTCCGCTCGGCCTCCGCGCGACCCATCCCCCGGTCGCGCGCCAGCCGCTCCAGTCTTGTCGCCACGGCCGTCTGCACCACGACCACCAGGTGGTACGTCGGCGCGAGACCCACCTCGACCAGCAGCGGTACGTCGTTGACGACTATCGCGTCGGGTGCCGCCGCTGCGGCCAACTCCGCGGTGCGGGCCCGAACCCGGGGGTGGGTGATCGCCTCCAGCCGACGGCGGGCGGTCACGTCGGCGAACACCACAGCTCCCAGCGCGGCACGGTCCAGTGCGCCGTCGGCGTCCACCACCGCGTCGGAGAAGGCGGCGATTATCTCGGCCAGCCCGTCCGTACCCGGCGCCACCACCTCCCGGGCCACCCGGTCGGCGTCAATCAGCACCGCGCCCCGCTCGACGAGCCGCGCGGCCACCGCGCTCTTGCCTGACCCGATCCCGCCGGTCAACCCCACCCTCAGCACCCGAACAGTCAACCGGATCGACAAGCCCGCCGCCAAACCCATCCCCGGTCGAGCGTGCCGCACGGCTGGCGGCGGGTACGGCGAGGGCCCCGCCCCCAGCGATCCGGAGATCGCGGGGACGGGGCCCGTCGTCGTTCAGCGGGTCACTTACCGCCGGCGAGCTTCTCCCGCAGAGCGGCGAGCGCCTCGTCGGTGGCCAGCGTGCCGGCCGGCTCCTCGGCCTGCCGGCTCGGGGCCGGGCTGGACGAGGAGGTGGTGCCACCGCCGCCGCCACCGGCAGCGGCCGGGACGACCGGAGTCGGGTTGGCAGCAGCCTCGGCGTCGGCGGCCCGAGAGGTCTGCACCTGCTTGGTGTGGGCCTCCCAGCGCAGACGAGCCTCGGCGTACTGGTTCTCCCAGGTCTCGCGCTGCTTGTCGTACCCCTCGAGCCACTCGCCCGTCTCCGGGTCGAAGCCCTCGGGGTAGATGTAGTTGCCCTCGGTGTCGTACGTCGCGGCCATGCCGTAGAGGGTCGGGTCGAAGTGCTCCTCGCCCTCGACGAAGCCCTCGTTGGCCTGCTTGAGCGACAGCGAGATCCGGCGACGCTCCAGGTCGATGTCGATGACCTTGACCATGACCTCGGAGCCAACCTGGACGACCTGCTCCGGGATCTCCACGTGGCGCTCGGCCAGCTCGGAGATGTGGACCAGGCCCTCGATGCCGTCGTCCACGCGGACGAACGCACCGAACGGAACCAGCTTGGTGACCTTACCCGGCACGATCTGCTGGATCGCGTGGGTGCGGGCGAACTGCCGCCACGGGTCTTCCTGGGTCGCCTTCAGCGACAGCGAGACACGCTCGCGGTCCAGGTCGACGTCCAGGACCTCGACCTCGACCTCCTGGCCCACCTCGACGACCTCGGACGGGTGGTCGATGTGCTTCCAGGACAGCTCGGAGACGTGCACCAGACCGTCGACGCCGCCCAGGTCCACGAAGGCGCCGAAGTTGACGATCGAGGACACGACGCCCTTGCGGACCTGGCCCTTCTGCAGCTTGTTGAGGAACTCGGTGCGCACCTCGGACTGCGTCTGCTCCAGCCAGGCCCGGCGGGACAGAACCACGTTGTTGCGGTTCTTGTCCAGCTCGATGATCTTGGCTTCGAGCTCCCGCCCGACGTACGGCTGCAGGTCACGCACACGACGCATCTCGACCAGGGACGCGGGCAGGAAGCCGCGCAGCCCGATGTCGAGGATGAGGCCGCCCTTGACCACCTCGATGACCGAACCGCGGACGACGCCGTCCTCGTCCTTGATCTTCTCGATCGTGCCCCAGGCCCGCTCGTACTGTGCCCGCTTCTTGGAGAGGATCAGACGACCCTCCTTGTCCTCCTTCTGGAGAACCAGGGCCTCGATGTGGTCGCCAACAGTCACAACCTCGGCGGGGTCCACGTCGTGCTTGATCGACAACTCCCGAGAGGGGATGACACCCTCGGTCTTGTAGCCGATGTCGAGCAGGACCTCGTCCCGATCGACCTTGACGACGGTGCCTTCGACAATGTCGCCGTCGTTGAAGTACTTGATGGTCTCGTCGATCGCGGCGAGGAATGCCTCCTCGGAACCGAGATCGTCGTGGGTGACCCGGGTGGCGCTCGAGGGGGCCTCGATGCTGCTCGTCATGTGGGCGGTTGCTCCGGTCGGTGGGTTGTCACAGCAGGCTGGTGTGTCGCAGTGACCTGTTCGCGCCAGCGGATCCGTCGCCGGGCACACCGAACGATCGCCTAGTGAGATCATGATGTGGCTCCGTCGACCGCGCACCTGCTCCCTGCCGAGGCAACGCGATCCGCGAGCGCATCGTCTAGCCTACCGTGCGCATTACCACAGCGTGCAAGCCCTCCCGGGTTCTCTTCGTGCGATGACCTGCGAAAGCCGAACAATCGCCCGGAAAACACCCCTGCTGTCTCCTGCGTCACAGCAGCCCCTCCCGCCCCGCCGACCGCGCCACCGCCACCGCACTTGATCGACTCGGTTCTTCGGATGTCGGTGCGTCCAAGCGGCTCGGACACCGCGACGTCGCCGAAGACGGGCCGCTCAAGCCCGCCGCGCGAAGGAGTCGCTCAGATCGTGGACGCGCCGCCGCACCCAATGGGGTGGGTGGGGCCTAGCGTGAGCGCGTGGATGACGACAGCCGGGTTACCCGGCGCCGGGTGGGTGACGCCGAGGCCCGGCGCGCCAACCGCGGCTGGTGGGACACCGACGCCGACGCCTACCAGGCCGAACACGGCGCGTTCCTCGGCGACGTGGACTTCGTGTGGTGCCCCGAGGGCCTACGCGAGGCCGACGCCCGGCTGCTCGGCGACGTGTCGGGGCGGCGGGTGCTGGAGGTGGGCGCCGGCGCCGCGGCCGCCGCCCGCTGGCTCGCCACCCAGGGTGCCCGGCCGGTCGCCTTCGACCTGTCCGCCGGCATGTTGCGGCACGCCGCCGAGGCCGCCGACCGCACCGGGGTACGCGTACCGCTGGTGCAGGCCGACGCGCTCGCCCTGCCGTTCGCCGACCGGTCGTTCGACGTCGCCTGCACCGCGTTCGGCGCGATCCCGTTCGTGGACGACTCGGCGGCGCTGTTCGCCGAGGTGCACCGGGTGCTGCGCCCGGGCGGCCGGTGGGTGTTCTCGGTGACCCACCCGATGCGGTGGATCTTCCTCGACGACCCCGGCGAGGGCGGCCTGACGGCCGTGCATTCGTACTTCGACCGCTCCCCGTACGTGGAGCAGGACGAGAGCGGCGTGGCCACCTACGTCGAGCAGCACCGCACCCTCGGCGACCGGATCCGCGAGCTGGTCGGCGCCGGGTTCCGGCTGGTGGACCTGGTGGAGCCGGAGTGGCCGGAGGGACACGAGGGGATCTGGGGGCAGTGGAGCCCGCTGCGCGGACGACTCTTCCCGGGCACCGCCATCTTCGTGACGGAGAAGCCCGCCGGGTGAGCGCCGCACGCCGGGTGCGACGGGGCCGCCCGTCACCGGCGCTACGGTCCCCCGGTGAGCGCATGGCCGAATCCGACACCACCGGACCGCTGGCGTCCGTACCCGGCACGACAACAGCGCGCCGACTATCAGGTCGCGGACCTGCAGAGCCTGCCGGACGACGACTGCCGGCGCGTCGAACTCGTCGACGGAGCCCTCCAGGTGGTGCCCTTCCCGACCCTCGGTCACCAGGACATCTCAGGCCTGCTCTGGAGGTGGCTGCGAAGCCACGCGCCGGCGGAGATCCGGGCCACCCAGGCCGTCGCGGTCGAGCTCGGTCACGACACCATCCGGCGCCCGGATGTCCTGTTGTGCCGCTCCGACGTACCGTCCGACCGGTCCTCGCTGCTGCCGCAGGATGTCGTGCTCGCCGTGGAGATCGTTTCGCCCGGCACGCGACGGATCGACCGGTTCGCGAAACCGGGCGAGTACGCCGCCGCCGGCATCCCGTTCTTCTGGCGGATCGAGCAGGATCCGGTGCACGTGTACGCGTACCGGATCGGCGACCGGGTGGGGCCGGGCGGTGAGCGGCAGTACGAGCTGGTCGCCGACGGTGCCGAGTTGATCGACCTGACCGAGCCGTTCGAGATCAAGCTGCCGGTCGCCGAGATCACCCCGTAGTCGTTTCGCAGTGGCCGCCCCGGGTAGCCGAGGACCATGGCCGAACAGAGATTCCACGAGGGCGACCATGTCTCCTGGTCGGCCCACGGCAGCCGCGCGTACGGCGTGGTGCGGGGGACGATCACCGAGCGGACACGGATCCGTGGGCGGGCCGTGAACGCGGGCCCCGACGACCCGCAGTACCGGGTCCGCAGTGACGGCACGGGCCGCGACGTGGCCCACCGCCCCGAGGCGCTGCGCCATGAGCAGAGGTGACGACGGCCGGGACACCTACCGGGAGTTCACCGAAGCAGTGAACATGAAGCCCGGTGAGCTGTCCACATGGCTGGAGACCGACGAGTCGAAGCAGGTCGGCTGGCACAAGGGCGGTCGAGCTGGTGGTGGCGAGTCCGTCGGACACGAATCCGGGCGGAAGATCATCAACCTGCTCCGTCGCAAACGGGGTGACCTGTCCGACGGCGACTACAAGCACATGCGCAAGGTCGTCGGCTACGTACGCCGGCACATGGCGCAGCGCCCCTCTGGCAACGTCCGCGACACCAAGTGGCGCTGGTCCCTCATGAACTGGGGCCACGACCCCCTGAAGTAGACGGCGCAGCCCGGCGACCCTTGATCCACCACGCCAACGGCCGCGACCAGGACGACCCGGTCAGGGGTTCCGGGGCGGCCCGACCCACGCAGGGATCAAGCCTGACCGCCCGGAGTGGGTCGGGCTGCCCCGGAACCCCCCACCCGCAACCAAGAAACGATCAGTGATCGGCGCTGTTCCAGTCCCGACCGAGGCCGACCGACACCTCCAGCGGCACCGACAACGGGTACGCCCCGCCCATCTCCCGCCGGACCAGGGCCTCCAACGACTCCCGCTCACCCGGGGCGACCTCGAAGACCAACTCGTCGTGCACCTGCAACAGCATCCGCGAGCGCAGCCCAGCCTCGCGCAGCGCGGTGTCGACGTGCAGCATCGCCACCTTGATGATGTCGGCGGCGGAGCCCTGGATGGGAGCGTTGAGCGCCATCCGCTCCGCGATGTCACGGCGCTGCCGATTGTCACTGACCAGGTCGGGCAGGTAGCGGCGACGGCCGAGGATGGTGGAGGTATAGCCGTCCTGACGGGCCCGGGCTACCACCTGCTGGAGGTAGTCGCGCACCCCACCGAAGCCGGCGAAGTAGTTCTCCATCAGCCCGCGCGCCTCTTCGGTGCTGATGCTGAGCTGTTGGGACAGGCCGAAGGCGCTCAGACCGTACGCCAGGCCGTAGTTCATGGCCTTGATCTTGCGGCGTTGGTCGGGGGTGACCTCGCCGAGCGGCACCCCGAAGACCGACGAGGCGGTGGCGGCGTGGAAGTCGGCGCCGGAGTTGAACGCGTCGATAAGTGCGTCGTCCGAGCTGAGGTGCGCCATGATGCGCATCTCGATCTGGCTGTAGTCGGCCGTGAGCAGGCACTCGTAGCCGTCTCCCACCACGAAGGCCCGCCGGATCCGACGGCCCTCCTCGGTGCGGATCGGGATGTTCTGCAGGTTGGGCTCGGTGGAGGAGAGCCGACCGGTGGCCGCCACGGTCTGGTTGAAGGTGGTGTGGATCCGCCCGTCGTCGGAGACCGACTTCAGCAGCCCGTCGACTGTCGACTTGAGCTTGGCCACGTCCCGGTGACGCAGCAGGTGGGCCAGCACCGCGTGCGGCTGCTGCGCGTAGAGCCACTGCAGGGCGTCGGCGTCGGTGGTGTAACCCGTCTTGATCTTCTTGGTCTTCGGCAGACCCAGCTCGGTGAAGAGGATCTCCTGCAACTGCTTGGGCGAGCCGAGGTTGAACTCCCGCCCCACCGCCTCGTACGCGCCCTGTGCGGCGGCCTTCACCTCGGCGGCGAAGTGGGCCTCCAGCTCGGAGAGGTAGTGGGTGTCGGCGGCGATGCCGGTGCTCTCCATGGTGGCCAGCACCCGCATCAACGGCAGCTCCACGCCGGCCATCAGCCGGGCGGACTGCTCGCCGTCGCGGGACAGCTCGGCGTCGATCGCGTCGGCCAGGTCGAGGGTGGCGCGGGCCTGGAGCATCAGGTTCTGCTCGACCACCCCTTCGTCGCCGAGGCCGTCGAGGGTGAGCTGGCCGGACTCCGGGACGTCGACCCGCAACTCGCGGTGCAGGTAGCGCAACGCCAGGTCGGTCAGGTCGTAGGAGCGCTGGTCGGGGCGGGCCAGGTACGCGGCGATCTGGGTGTCCCGGACGATGCCGGCGAGCTGCCAGCCGTGCGCGGCGCAGGCCAGCACGGCCGGCTTGCTGTCGTGCAGCACCTTGGGACGCTGCTCGTCGGCCAACCAGCTGGCCAGGGCGCCCTCGTCGGTCGGGTCGAGCTGCGCCGGGTCGACCCAGGCCGCCGCGCCGCCGGCGGTGGCCAGCGCGAGACCGGTGATCGAGGCGGTATGCCGGCGGTTGGGACCGGTGTCGAGTTTGACCGCCAACCCGACCGGGGCGCCGGTCGGGACGTGCGTGGTCAGCCACCCGGCGAGCGCGCCGGGCTCGGTGAGCACCTCGCCGGTGAGGTCGAAGCCGGACTCGGCCTCCGGCTCGACCGCCTCCAGGTACTGGTAGAGACGGTCGCGCAGGATGCGGAACTCCAGGGTGTCGAAGACCTGGTGCACCGCCTCCCGGTCCCAGCCTGTCCAGCGGCTGTCCTCCGGGCGTAGCGGCAGCTCCAGGTCGGAGACGAGGCAGTTGATCTCGTAGTTGCGGATCACGTCGGCGAGCCGCTCCCGCAGGCTGTCGCCGGCCTTGCCCTTGATCTCGTCGGCCCGGGCGATCACGCCGTCCACCCCGCCGTACGTGGTGATCCACTTGGCAGCGGTCTTCGGGCCGACGCCCGGGATGCCGGGCAGGTTGTCACTGGTCTCGCCGACCAGCGCGGCGAGGTCCCGGTACTGCTGTGGCGGAACGCCGTACTTCGCCTCGATCGCCGCCGGGTCCATCCGGGCCAGGTCGGAGACGCCCTTACGCGGGTAGAGGACGGTGATCTGATCGTCGACCAGCTGGAACGCGTCGCGGTCACCGCTGCTGATCAGCACCGACATGCCCTGGTCGCGGGCCTGGCAGGCGAGCGTGGCGATGACGTCGTCGGCCTCGAAGCCCTCTTTCTCCACCACCGGGATCTGGAGCGCGGCCAGGACTTCCTTGACCAGGCTGACCTGGCCCTTGAAGTCGGTTGGGGTCTCGCTGCGGCCGGCCTTGTACTCCGCGTACTTGTCGGTGCGGAAGGAGTGGCGGGAGACGTCGAAGGCCACGACGATGTGGGTGGGCTGCTCGTCGCGCAGCACGTTGATCAGCATCGAGGTGAAGCCGTACACCGCGTTGGTCGGCTGCCCCGTCGTGGTGGAGAAGTTTTCCACAGGCAAGGCGAAGAAAGCCCGGTATGCCATGGAATGTCCGTCGACAAGGAGCAGGCGCGGTGTCGTAGCTGTCACGGCAGCGACTCTAGCCCGCCGCTACGACAGGATGAGACACCGGCACGACGCCCGGCGCGGCCGTTCGGGACGGCCGCGCCGGGTGCCGGCTCAGAGCACCTTTGCCAGGAACGCCTTCGTCCGGTCGTGCTGGGGGTTGGCGATCACCTCGCGCGGCGCACCGGACTCCACCACCACGCCGTCGTCCATGAAGACCAGCGAGTCGCCGACCTCCCGGGCGAAGCCGATCTCATGGGTCACCACGATCATCGTCATGCCGTCGCGGGCCAGGTCCTTCATCACGTCGAGCACCTCGCCGACCAGCTCCGGGTCCAGCGCGCTGGTGGGCTCGTCGAAGAGCATCAGCTTCGGCTGCATCGCCAACGCCCTGGCGATGGCCACCCGCTGCTGCTGCCCGCCGGAGAGCTGCGCGGGGTAGTTGCCCAGCTTGTCGCCGAGCCCGACCCGCTGGAGCAGCGCGGCGGCCCGGTCCCGGGCGGCGGCCTTGCGCTCCCGGCCCGACAGCACCGGCGCCTCGGCGACGTTCTGCAGGGCGGTCATGTGCGGAAACAGGTTGAACCGCTGGAACACCATGCCGATCGCGCGGCGCTGGGTGGCGATCTCCTTCTCCCGCATCTCGTGCAGCTTGCCGCCGCGCTCCCGGTAGCCGATCAGGTCGCCGTCCACCCGGATCCGGCCAGCGTTGATCTTCTCCAGATGGTTGATGCAGCGCAGGAACGTCGACTTGCCCGAGCCGGAGGGCCCGAGCAGACAGCAGACCTCGCCGCTGCGGACCTCCAGGTCGATGCCCTTGAGCACCTCCACCGACCCGAACGACTTGTGCACCTGCTCAGCGCGGACCATCACGCCGTCGCCGGCCGTTCCCGCGGCATCCGCCGGTGTCGTCACCTGCTTCATCACCGACCCGCCTCGCTCGCGCTACCGCCGGCCTCCGCGGTGATCCCGCGCAGTCTGATCTTCGCTTGGGCGCTCTTGCCGAACCCCTTGGAGAAGTGCCGCTCCAGGTAGTACTGCCCGACGAGCAGCACGCTGGTCAGCAGCAAGTACCACAGGCAGGCCGCCACGTACATCGGGAAGACCTGGAAGGTTCGGTTACCCACGGCCTTGAGCTGGAAGAACAGCTCGGTGGAGACCGGTACGAAGGCCACCAGCGAGGTGTCCTTGAGCATCGCGATGGTCTCGTTGCCGGTCGGCGGGATGATCACCCGCATCGCCTGCGGCAGCACGATGCGGCGCAGGATCTGGGTACGGCTCAGGCCCAGCGCCTGTGCCGCCTCGGTCTGCCCCTCGTCCACCGACTGGATCCCGGCCCGAACGATCTCGGCCATGTACGCCGCCTCGGAGAGCCCGAGCGCCAGCATGCCGGCGACGAATCCCGTGAGGATCTCCAGCGCGGAGAAGCCGAACAGACGTGCCTCGAAGTCGTCGACGCCGAAGAGCGCGCCGATCTGCCGGTCGAACGGAAGCCCGAACTCGATCCGGGCCCAGAGGATGCCGAGGTTGCCGAAGAGGATCGCCAGCACCAGCCGGGGCACCGCCCGGAAGAACCAGGTGTACGCCCAGGAGACGCCCCGCAAGATCGGGTTCTCCGACAACCGCATGATGGCGACGACAACGCCGAGACTGACGCCGATCACCATCGCGAGCACTGTCAGCGCGAGCGTGCCGCGCAGACCCTCCATGATCGGCGGCCGGAACATCTCGTCGACCATGAACGCCCAGTTGAACGCCTTGTTCGTCACCAGCAGGTGGACGAACATGGCCACCAGCACCCCGATCACGGCGACCGCTACCCAACGCCCGGGATGCCGGACGGGCACGGCCTGGATGGGTTCCGGCCGTGCCCGTTCGGTTGTGTCCGTTTCCGACGACATGCGTCAGCTGGCGGGGTTCAGCGCCGAGGAGGTGATGGCGCCGCCCTCGACGCCCCACTTCTTCAACGCGGTCTGGTACGAGCCGTCAGCGATGACCGCCTGGACGGCCTCCTTGAGCACCTCGGCGAAGGCGGTCTGGTCCTTCTTGACGGCGTAGCCGTACGGGGCGGACTCGTAGATCTCGCCGACCAGCTCCAGTGAGCCGTTGCTCTGCTTCACCGCGTACGCCCCGACCGGCGAGTCGGCCAGCATGGCGTCGTTCTTGCCGCTGAACACGGCGGCGGTGGCGTCGCTCTGCGCCTGGTACTGGTCGATGGTGATCGCCGGCTTGCCGCCGGTGGTGCACTTCTTCGACCGGGCGGTGATGTCGTCGAGCTGCACGGTGCCGGTCTGCACGGCGATCTTCTTGCCGCAGGCGTTCTCAGTGTCGATCTTGGCCGCGTTGCCGGCCTTGGTCACCCACTGGGTGCCAGCGGAGAAGTAGCTCACCATGTTGACGCTCTTGAGCCGCTCGGCGTTGATCGTGAACGACGACACGCCGATCTCGTACTTGGCGGAGTCGACACCGGGCAGGATCGCGTCGAAGGGCGCCGACTCGTACTCGGCCTTGAGACCGAGCTTCTGCGCCACCGCGTTGAACAGCTCGACGTCGAACCCGACCACCGTCTTGCCGTCCTGGTCCAGGAACTCCGCCGGGGCGTACGTCGAGTCGGTGCCGACCTTGATCACACCGTCGGACTTGATGGCGTCGGGCACCTTCCCGGCCAGCGCCGAGTCGGCCGCCGCCGTGACGGTCGGACCGGCACCGGGCGAGCCGCTGTTTTCCTTCTCCCCACACGCCGTCAGCGAGAGGGCGATCAGCGCCGCACTGGCGGCACCGAGCGCCGCCCGGCGGGCACCGTTGGTAATGAACATGTCTCTGCACTCCTTGCGTGAGGGGTGTGACGGCCGCTCAGGCCACGCCGAGGTATGCCTCTTTGACCGCCGGGTCGTGCAGCAGCTCGGCGCCGGTTCCGGTCTTGACGATCTTGCCGGTCTCGAGCACGTACGCCCGGTGTGCTCGGGCCAGCGCCTGCTGCGCGTTCTGCTCCACCAGCAGGACTGTGGTGCCCTGCTCGTTGATCTCCTTGATGATGTCGAAGATCTGTTGGATCAGCATCGGCGCCAACCCCATCGAGGGCTCGTCGAGCAACAGCAGCTTGGGCCGGCTCATCAACGCCCTACCGACCGCCAGCATCTGCTGCTCGCCGCCGGAAAGGGTACCTCCGGCCTGCTTACGTCGCTCCGCGAGCCTGGGGAAGAGGTCGAGCACCCGGGCCAGGTCCTCGGCGATTCCGGCACGGTCGCGCCGGGTGTACGCCCCCATGTCCAGATTCTCGAGCACCGACATGCCGGGGAAGATCCCCCGGCCCTCGGGCGCCTGGCAGAGCCCCCGCCGGACCCGCAGGTCCGCCCGGAGCTTGGAGATGTCCTCGCCCTCGAAGCGGATGCTGCCGGTGGCGATCGGCCGAATGCCGGAGATCGCCCGCATGGTGGTCGACTTCCCGGCGCCGTTGGCGCCGATCAGCGCGACGATCTCACCCTCGGCCACGGTCAGGCTGATGCCGTGCAACGCCTGGATCCGCCCGTAGAGCAGGCTCACATCCTCGATCTCAAGCAACATCGTCCGGCACCCCCAGGTACGCCGCGACCACCTTCGGGTTGTCCCGCACCTCGGCGGGCAGCCCTTCGGCGATCTTCTTTCCGAACTCCAGCACGACGATCCGGTCAGTGACGCCCATGACCAGGCGCATGTCGTGCTCGATCAGCAGCACTGTCACGCCGGTGTCCCGGACCTGCCGGATGAGCTGGAGCAGCTCCTCCTTCTCCGCCGGGTTGAAGCCGGCGGCCGGCTCGTCCAGGCAGAGCAGCACCGGATCGGTGGCCAGCGCCCGGGCGATCTCCAACCGCCGCTGCTCCCCGTAGGAGAGGTTGCGGGCGAACTCGTGCAGCCGGTGCCGGATGCCGACGAACTCCAGCAGCCGCTCGGCCTTCTCCCGTCCCTCACGCTCCTCGCGCCGGTGCCGAGGCAACCGGAACAGAGCGGAGAGCACGCTGGTCTTGTGGTGCGCGTCCGCGCCGACCTGGACGTTCTCCAGGGCGGTCATCTCCGGGAACAGGCGGATGTTCTGGAACGTCCGGGCCATACCCATCTGGGTGATCTGGTGGCGCTTCTTCCCACTGATCTTGCCGCCACGGAACCGGATCTCACCCTTGGTGGGCTGGTAAATGCCGGTCATCGCGTTGAAGCAGGTGGTCTTGCCAGCGCCGTTCGGGCCGATCAGCCCGAGGATCTCCCCCTTGTAGAGGGTGAAGTTGACGTTGTCGAGCGCGACCACGCCGCCGAAGCGCAGCGTGACGTTGTCGACCTCCAGCAGCGGCTCCCGAGTGGGGACCGCCTCCATCGCCGGCGCGCCGGCCTGCGCCGGAACAGCCGGCGTCTGATCGGTGTCACTCACCGACGATCACCTCCTTGCGACGGTCTTTGAACTCCGCCGCCCGTCGTCGGTTCGGAATCAGGCCCTCCGGCCGGAAGATCATCATCACCACGAGGACCAGACCGAAGATCAGGAACCGGTACTCGTACAGCTCCACGCCGAACAGCTCGATGCCGCGGAACCGCTCGATCATGTACGCCACCAGGCCACCACCGACGATCGCGCCGACGATGTTGCCCGAACCACCGAAGATCACCGCCGCCAGGATGATGATCGAGTTGAGCAGCTCGAAGTTCTGCGAGTTGACGAAGTTCTGCTTACCCGCGAACAGCGCGCCGGCCAGACCGGCGATCGCGGCACCCGAGGCGAACGCCCAGAGCTTGAACTTGAACGTCGGCACACCCATCAGCTGCGCGGCGTCCTCGTCCTCCCGGATCGAGATCCAGGCCCGACCGACCCGACTGTGCGTCAGGTTCCGCACACCGATCACCACCAGGATGATCAGCGTGAGCACCAGCCAGTAGTACGGCCGGGCGTCCAGCACGCCGAAGAACGGCTTGCCGTCGGCGTACTTGCCGGGCGGGTGCGGGATCTGGTTGAAACCCCGCTGACCCTTGAGGAACTCCGAGCTGACCGCGGCGATCCGGATCATCTCGGCGAAGCCGAGCGTCACGATCGCCAGGTAGTCACCACGCAGACGCAGCGTCGGCGTACCGAGCATCACACCCGAGAGCATGGTCAGCCCGATCGCCAGCGGCACCACGAGCAGCCACGGCCAGAGCGTCTTCAGGTTGCTGCTCGGCGAGGTCAGCACCGCGACCGTGTACGCCCCGACGGCGAAGAAGCCGAAGTAGCCCAGGTCGAGCAGGCCGGCGAAACCGACAACGATGTTCAACCCGACGGCCAGCAGCACGTAGATCGAGACGGTGAACAGCACCTGCGTGAAGTTCGCACCAGGGGTCGGGATCGGCCCGAGATACTGGTAGAACTCCCTGTTCGGCAGCGCGTAGAAGAACGCGATCACCGCGACCAGCAACGCCCAACGCACCCAGCGTGGCGCGCCGCGCCACCGTTCTCCGGCCGCCTCGCGGCCAGAGCGCACCCTCTCCAGGACGGTCGTCATGCCCGTGCCCTCCCCAGCGATTCGCCCAGCAGACCCGTCGGCCGGAACATCAGCAGCACCACCAACACCGCGAAGGCGGCGAAGTCCTTCCACTGACTGCCGAACAGACCAGCGGCGTAGTTCTCCACCACGCCCAGCAGCAGGCCACCGATCAGCGCGCCGCGCAGGTTGCCGATACCACCCAGCACCGCGGCGGTGAAGGCCTTGAGCCCCAGCAGGAAGCCGACGCTGTAGGTCAGGGTCTGGATCCGCACGTCGTAGAGCAGACCGGCCACGCCGGCCATCGCACCACCGGTGATGAAGACCATCAGGATGATCCGGTCCTTGTTCACGCCCATCAGCGCGGCGGTGTTGGCGTCCTGGGCCACGGCCCGGATGCCCCGGCCGGTACGGCTGCGGTTGATGAAGAGGTCCAGCAGGACCATCATCAGCAGCGCCGCGCCAATCGTCAGCAGCTGGATCGAGTCGATCGGCACGCCGAAGAGGTGGAACAGCGGTTTGCTGCTCACCAGACTGGGCGCGCCCTCCGGCAGTCGGCGGGTCCAGATGCCGAAGGCCTCGGAGATCGCGATCGAGGCACCGATCGCGGTGATCAGGAAGGCCAGCGGCGGAGCGTTGCGCTTACGCAACGGCCGGTACGCCACCCGCTCGATCACCGTCGCGGTGCCCGCCGAGGCGATGGCGGCGACGATCATCGCCACCAGCAGGTAGAACAGGATCGATCCAATTCCGCTGACCTGCGAGTTCTGGTCGAGTCCAAAGCCGTTCCAGGTCCAGATCGCCGCGAACGCGCCGGCGATGAAGACCTCTGAGTGAGCGAAGTTGATGAGTCTCAGCACGCCGTAGACCAGCGTGTAGCCGAGCGCGACCAGGGCGTAGATCGCGCCCTGGGTCAGGCCGGTCGTGGTGAGTTCCCCGAAGTTGGAGAACAGTCCATTGAAGTCCAAGGGAGGGACGCTCCATCACGTCTGGAGAGAAAATTGGGGTGCGGCCGGGAGCGAGCAGCTCCCGGCCGCACCCGCGATCACAACTCAATCGCCGAAGCAGCGACCAACATCAGGACTTCGGAATCTCCTGGTCCGGGACAACCTTGCCGCCGGTGACCTTGAAGGCCCAGACCTTGACCTGAGCCGGGTCCAGCTCGCCGGTCTCGGTGAACTTGTAGCTCGCCGCGACACCCTCGCCGCTGTAGCCCTTCACGAACTCCAGCAGGCCCTCACGGGTGGTCTTGCCAGCCTTGATACCGGCCAGCAGGATGTTCGCCGCGTCGTAGGCGGTGTCGCTGTAGGTGCCCGGGTCGGTGCCGTTGAGCGCCTTGAACTCCTGCACGAAGGTGCCACGGGCCTCAGCGGCCGGCTGGCACGGGCAGGTGAGGATGGTGCCCTCGGCCGCCGCCTGACCAGCGGAGGTGATGTACGCACCGTCGTTGACGCCGTCGCCGGCGACCAGCGGCGCGGTGACCCCGGCAGCGGTGAGCTGCTTACGGATCAGGCCGGCCTCCTGGTAGTAACCGCCGTAGAAGATCGCCTTCACGTTGGCGGCCTTGACCTTGGTGACCACGCCGGAGAACTCGGTCTGCTTGCCCTCGCCCTGGACCTTGTCCGAGCCGACAACCGCCGGGCCGAGCAGCTTCTTGACCTCGTCGGCCAGGCCGGCGCCGTACGCGGACTGGTCGTCGATGACGTAGACCTTGTCGGCCTTCATCACGTTCTTCATGTAGTTGCCGGCCGCCGGGCCCTGGCTGAAGTCGTTGCCGACCGCGCGGAAGAAGGTCTTCCACTTCTGGTCGGCCAGGCTCGGCCGGGTCGCGGACGGGGTGATGGTCACCAGGCCGGCCTCGTTGAACAGCGGGCCGGCGGCCTCGGACTCACCCGAGTAGGCCGGGCCGACGACGCCAAGGATCTTGGTGTCGTCGATCGCCTTCTGCGCCAGACCAGGCGCCTGGTCGGGGCTGCCCTGCGAGTCCAGGGAGGCCAGCTCGACCTTGCAGTCGGCGTTTTCCTTGTTGTACTTGTCGACGGCGAGCTTGACACCGTTGTTCTCGTTGATGCCGAGCGCGGCCGAGCTGCCGGTCAGCGCGCCGAAGAATGCGATCTTGCTGCCGCAGGCGTCACCGCCCCCGCCTGCCGCATCGTCGCCACTGGAGCATGCGGTTCCGCCGGCGACGAGCGCCACCATGGCGACCCCACCGATAACGCGCGCGAGCTTTTGCCTCAAGGCCCGAACCCTCCTCGTCCCATGGTCCGAACCACCCGCTGGCTATTGGCCCTTGCGGGGGCGGACGAACCAGACCGTCGTCGCCGGTCTGGGGCCGGACGTTATCCCACCGTGGAGCTGTGACGTAAGCCCCAAGCGAGCGGGTTGACCGAACCGTTACACGCCGTGGCGGATTGGAAACGATCCCTGTAAGAACCTTCGGTCGTGAAGCCTTTTCACCTTTGTTTCGTCGGCACCGGCCAGCGGGCTTCCGTCAGCTACCGATCGAGGTCTGAAACCCCCGCCCACCAGGCACGCGACGTTTTCCCATCGTCCGCCACCAGCAACAGTCGATCTCCCGTCGAGGTCACCGCGACAGCAGTGTCTCCGCTGTCCGGTACCGGCCGCGGCAAGATCATCGGCCGCCATGACTCGCCCACATCGACCGAGAGCCACAGTGTGTGACGGTCCCCGCCCCTCGTCACCGCCACCAATCTCTGCCCGACGGCCACCAGCCCCGCCGCCGACGCCACACCCGGTCCGGCCGCCCCGAATCCGCCCGCCCGCCGCCAACCCTGCGCCGTCAGCCGCCAACTGCCGAACCCAGCCCGCACCGGCCCCACCGCCACCGGCACGTCGCCAACCACCGCCACCCGTTGCGCCTGCCCCCGCCCGTCCACCACCGGCAGGGCAGCCCGCCGCCAGCTCCGGCCGTCAGTCGAGGACCAGGCCAGCGGCACCAGCGCGGTACCCCCGGGCGGCAACAGCGCACCCACCACCAACCAACCCGACGGCACGGCGACCACGTCGTACGCCGCCGTCCGCCCCCGCTCATCACCGGCCAACTCTGGTGCGCCCTCCACCAGCGCGAACCCGGCCCCATCCGGGGAGATCCACACCGCCGCACCGTCGATCCGACTACCAGCGATCAACCAGCCCTGCGGCCCCGCCGCCAGCCGGGCCACATTGACCGCGCGCGGCCCCCCGTACCGCTCGAAAGGCGCGTCCACCTCGTGCAGCGTGCCGTCCGACGCCTGCCTCCAGGTGCCAGTACGGGGATTGCCGTGCGCGCCCCCACTCTTCGCCCCGACCGCCACCAGCCGCCCATCCCGGCAGGCCGCCGCGGAGAGCACATGCTGCCGGCCGTAGAACGTCACCGGCGCCGTCGGCAGCGGCACCCAGGAACTGGCGTCCGGGCTGCTCCAGGCGGCCGGGCGGGTCTCCCCGGCCAGATCGACCACGCCGCCGACCACGTACCACCGGTCGGCACAGGCGGTGGCGTCACGCAGCACCGATCGACCCGGCACACCCGGCGTGTCCGGCAGAACCACCGACTGCCAGGCCGGCCGGACCGGTAGCGGCCCCGCACAGTCGGAACAGGCCGAGGACCCACAGGCGGCCACCAGCACGGCGAGAACGCCGAGCACCGCCCCCATCCGCCTCGACACGGGTCGATGCCGATCAGGGTGCCGGCAGAGTCACCTCGCCGCCGGCGGTCTCCGCGAGGATCCGCTCGGCAACCTCTTTCATTGTCATCCGGTGGTCCATCGCCGTGCGCTGGATCCACTTGAACGCCTGCGGCTCGGTCATCCCGTACGTGGTCATCAGCGCGCCCTTGGCGCGCTCCACCGACTTACGGATCTCCAGGCGGTCCGTCAGGCTCGCGACCTCCGCCTCCAGGGCCGCGACCTCCGAGTACCGCGACAGCGCGATCTCCACCGCCGGGACCAGGTCGCTCTTCTGGAAAGGCTTCACCAGGTACGCCATCGCGCCGGCCGCCCGCGCCCGCTCCACCAGATCACGCTGGCTGAACGCGGTCAGAATGATCACCGGGGCGATCCGGGCACCGGCGATGCGCTCGGCGGCGGCCAACCCATCCATGATCGGCATCTTGATGTCGAGGATGACGAGGTCGGGCTTCAGCTCCTCGGCGAGGCGTACGGCTGTCTCGCCGTCACCGGCCTCCCCCACCACCTCGTAACCCTCTTCGACCAGCATCTCGGCGAGGTCCAGCCGGATCAGCGCCTCGTCCTCGGCGATCAGTACGCGCCTACGCTCGGCATCCGTCGGCATCTCAGCCACCAGCCCTACCCCCACCAGTCATAAGCCGACACCAACCCGACCGGGTGTCGCCGCCCTCAGCGTAGTAGGTAACCTATGGGAGGCCACCAGAGCATTCGGCCAAGCGTCCCCGTATTCCAACCGGCAGAGAAGCGGAGCTCAAACCTCCGACAGTGTGGGTTCGAATCCCACCGGGGGCACCAAAATTGTCGTACGGCTGTTCCAAAATCGTGCTGTGCACCCACCTGAACTGCGCCTACGAGCACGGCGTCAGCACCTCGCCGGCAGCACGGTCGCTGAGGTCGCCCGAGGACTGAGACTTCCCTATCCAACCGTTCGCGGCTGGTGCAGGGGGCCGGCTGAGCCACAACAGCAAGGCACCGAGTCCCGCTGCTTCCGCTGCCGACCGAACGTCAACATTCAGACAGATCCGTCGTCATACCTGTACCTACTTGGCCTCTACCTGGGCGACGGTCATCTCGTCACGTCCACCCGGGTCCCGGTGCTTCGCATCGCCTGCAGCGATAGCTGGCCAGGCCTGATCGAGGCCTGTGACGCCGCTATGCGAGCAGTGCTCGCCGCGAGGGTGCAGCGCGTCCAGCAGGTCGGCTGCGTCAGCGTGCAGAGTTCCGGCAAGCACTGGCCCTGCCTGCTCCCTCAGCATGGCCCTGGCAAAAAACACGAACGCCCGATCATCTTGGCCAACTGGCAACGCGAACTCGTGACGGCACACCCGGGCGACTTCCTGCGTGGACTGTTCCACTCCGACGGCTGCCGGTTCGCCAACCGGGTGACGGTGCGCGGCAAGGCGTACGTCTACCCGCGCTACATGTTCGTCAACGAGTCGGCCGACATCATGCGGCTCTGCCAGTGGAGCCTCGACCTGCTCGGCGTCGCCTGGCGGATGAACCGACGCAACTCGCTGTCGGTGGCGCGACGCGACGCCGTCGCCACACTGGACCGGCACGTCGGCCCCAAGTCCTGACCTGGCGCTCAGGCACGGGCCATGGCTGGCGCGCCGATGAAGTCCATGATCGCCTTGTTGACCTCGTCGGCGTGCGTCCACGGGATGCCGTGCGGGGCGCCCTTGAGGGTGATGAGCTTGCCGTTGGGCAGCATCGGTGCGAGCCGCTGGCCGGTGACCGGGTAGGGCAGCACCGCGTCTTGGTCGCCCTGGACGATGAGAATCGGCACGTCGATGCGGGGCACGTCGGCCCGGAAGTCGGTGGCGATGGCGTCGATGCACTGGTACATGGCACTGGCGGAGGCGAGCCGCCCGATGGCCCAGTGCGCCTGGAACGCTTCCTCGCTGACCTGTTTGCCCTTGGTCTTGTCGTAGTTGAAGAAGCTGGTGCAGAAGGCGGCGAGGTAGGCGAACCGGTCTGCCGCGACGGCCTGCTTGAAGCCGTCGAAGACGCTTCCGTCGACCCCCTCGGGGTTGTCCGAGGTCTTGCGCAGGAACGGCGCCAGTGGGCTGAGCAGTACGCCTTCGCTGACCCGCTCGGAGCCATACCTGCTGAGGTAGCGGGTCACCTCACCGGTGCCCATGGAGTGACCGGCGAGGATGGTGTCGCGCAGGTCCAACTCCGTCATGAGGGTGTCGAGGTCCGCGGCCAGGGTGTCGTAGTCGTACCCGGTGTCCGGTTGGCTGGAGGCGCCGAAGCCACGGCGATCGTAGGTGATCACCCGGTAGCCGGCGTTCAGCAGTGGGTTGGTCAGCTTCTCCATGGTGGCGCCGTTGAACGGGAAGCCGTGGATGAGCACGACCGGCTGGCCGGAGCCGTGGTCCTCGTAGTAGATGTCGATGGCGGTGCTGTTCTCGGTGCCCACGGTGATGAACGGCACGTTCGTCCCCCTGCCGGTGTGGTGGATTCGGTCGGCGGGGCTTTCCCCAGCCGTCGCCGGTCATGCCGATCGTGGGAGCCTGCGAGGACGTGAGCGGCGAGGTCGACGACAGGGGTGCGATCTGATGCGGGTGGTTGTCTTCGGCGCGACCGGGATGGTCGGTCAGGGCGTGTTGCGCGAGTGCCTGCTGGCCGATGACGTGCGGGAGGTGCTGACTGTCGGTCGGCGGCCGACTGGTGTGCGGGATCCGAAGCTGCGGGAGCTGGCGGTCGCGGACGTGGGCGAGTTGGGCGCGGTGCGGGCCGAGTTGACCGGTGTGGACGCGTGTTTCTACTGCCTGGGGGTGTCCTCATTGGGTTTGGATGAGGCCGCGTACACGCGGGTCAGCTACGACTACCCGTTGGCGGCGGCACGGTTGTTCGCGCAGGTGAGCCCACCTGTCACATTCGTCTACGTCTCGGGTCAGGGGACCGATTCGTCGGGTCGGGGTCGGGTGATGTGGGCGCGGGTCAAGGGGCGTGCCGAGAACGCGATCATGGATCTGCTGCCCAACGGTTACGCGGCGCGGCCGGGGTTCATCCAGCCGACGTACGGGGCGGTGTCGAAGACGCGGTGGTACCGGTTCGGGTACGCGGTCACCCGTCCGCTGTTTCCGGTGTTGCGTCGGTTGCTGCCGAATCAGGTCACCACTACAGACGGGATCGGTCGGGCGATGTTGCGGGTGGCTCGGCAGGGTTCGCCGGTGCGGGTGTTGGGCAACCGCGAGTTGCGCTGAGGGTCAGGCGATCGTGTCGAGGGCGTGGGCCAGGTCGGCGCGCAGGTCTTCGGGGTCTTCGAGGCCGACCGAGAGGCGCAGCAGGGCGGCGGCGGGTTTGGCGTCGCCCTCGACCGGCCGGTGGGTGAGCGAGGCGGGGTGCTGGATGAGGGTGTCGACGCCGCCGAGGGACACCGCGTGGGTGATGAGGCGGCAGGCGCCGGCGACGGCGGCCGCGGCGGGAGCGCCGCCGCGTACCTCGAAGGCGAGCAGGCTGCCGGGTCCGGACATCTGCCGCCCGACCAGCGCCGCCGGGTCGTGCACCGAGGGGTGGTGCACCCGGTGTACGGCGGGGTGGTCGGCGAGCCAGCCGGCGAGTTTCTCGGCGCTGGCCTGTTGGGCGCGGACCCGCAGCGGCAGGGTTTGCAGGCCGCGGTGCAGCAGGTAGCCGCCGAGGGGGTGCAGGATCGCGCCGGTGACCGCGCGGACCTGGCGTAGCCGTACGGCCCAGGTCTCGTCGCAGGCGACGACGCCGGCGAGGACGTCGCCGTGTCCGCCGATGCTCTTGGTGGCGCTGTGCAGGACGAGGGTGGCGCCGTGCCGGGCGGGTTGTTGCAGTACCGGGGTGGCGACGGTGTTGTCGACCAGTAGTGGGATGTCGCCGGCCGCGGCGGCGAGGGCGGCGATGTCGACCAGGTCGACTGTGGGGTTGGCGGGTGTCTCGACGATGACGAGTGCGGTGTCGGGGCGGATTGCGGCGGTGACCTCGTCGGGGCGCGTCCAGGTGACTGTGGTGCCGAGCAGGCCGGTGGCGAGGACGTGGTCGGTGCCGCCGTAGAGGGGTCGGACGGCGACGACGTGCCGGCGGTCGTCGCGGGCGGCGGCGAGCAGTGTGGCGGTGAGGGCGGCCATTCCGCTGGCGAAGGCGACGGCCTGGGCGGTGCCTTCCAGCTCGGCGAGGGCGGTTTCGAAGCGGGCGACTGTGGGGTTCCAGAGCCGTTGGTAGACGGCGCCGCCGTCGGTGGGGAGGGTGCCGCCGGTGGCGAGTTGCTCGTACGCGGCGCCGCCGTCGTCGACGGAGGGCAGCGGGTTGGTGGTGGACAGGTCGATGGGTGGTACGTGTACGCCGAGGGTGCGCAGGTCGTCGCGGCCGGCGTGGACGGCCCGGGTGTCCATCGTTGTCATGGCGGTAGCGTCGAACATTTGGTGGCTGGTGGGCAACGGTTCGGCAGATGATTCTGTTAATCGGGTTGGTGTCCGTCGCGGGTTCGGGCGAGGATGGCGCGATGCCCAGTGAGCCGAATGATCTGCGGCCGTATTCGGCCCTGGATGAGGTGGACCGCGCGATCCTGACCGAGCTGGCGGCGGACGGCCGGCTGCCGAACAACGCCCTCGCCGAGCGGGTGGGTGTGGCGCCGTCGACGTGCCTGACGCGGACGCGGGCGCTGCGTGAGCGTGGTGCGATCCGTGGTTTCCACGCCGAGGTGGATCCGGCGGCGCTCGGTCTGCCGTTGCAGGCGTTGGTGTCGGTGCGGTTGACGGCGCACGAGCGGGCGGCGGTGGACGCGTTCCGGGCCCGGTCGGTGCGGCTGCCGGGGGTGGTGTCGGTGTTCCACGTGGCGGGCGCGGAGGACTACGTGTTGCATGTGCGGGCGGCGTCCGGCGACGCGTTGCGGGACTTTGTGCTGGACCATCTGGCGGTGGACCCGGTGGTGCAGCACACGCAGACCAGTTTGATCTTCGAGCAGGCGCGCGGGGTGGGCTGAGCGGCGGGTGAGGTGGCCGACGAAAACCCGGATGCCGGAACAAAGCCGGTCGGTGACGGGTTGGCTGACCGTGTGATCACCGTACCGTTGTCTGTTCTTGATCTTGCCCCGGTCGCCAAGGGCACCACCGCTGGCCAGGCGTTGCAGGCCACCACCGAGTTGGCCCGCCGCACTGAGGAGTTGGGCTATCACCGGTTCTGGGTGGCCGAGCACCACAACATGCCGGCGATCGCCAGCTCCGCCCCCGCTGTGCTGCTGGCGCACCTGGCGGCGAACACCTCGACGATCCGGCTGGGGTCGGGCGGGGTGATGCTGCCCAACCACGCGCCGTTGGTGGTGGCCGAGCAGTTCGGCACCCTGGAGGCGCTGCACCCGGGTCGGATCGACTTGGGCATCGGGCGGGCGCCGGGCACCGACCAGGTGACCGCGCTGGCGTTGCGGCGCACCATGGAGGGCCTGTCGGCGGAGGGTTTCCCGCGCGAGCTGACGGACCTGATGAACTACTTCAGCGGGGAGAAGCCGGGGCAGATCATCGCCACGCCGGGCCGCGGTGAGCAGCCGGCCGTGTGGCTGTTGGGCTCCAGCGGTTTCAGCGCCCAGCTCGCCGGTCTGCTCGGTCTGCCGTTCTCCTTCGCGCACCACTTCAGCTCGCAGAACACCCTGCCGGCGTTGGCCCTGTACCGGCAGAACTTCCGGCCGTCGCAGTGGCTGGACAAGCCGTACGCGATGGTGGCGGTCAACGCGGTGTGCGCGGAGACCGACGAGCGGGCCGAATGGTTGGCCGGGCCGAGCGCCCTGTCGTTCCTGAAGTTGCGCTCCGGGCGGCCGGAGCCGCTGTCCACGCCCGACGAGGCGGCGGCATACCCGTACTCGGAGATCGAGCGGGAGTTCGTCGTGGCGCGCCGTGACGGGCAGGCGATGGGCTCACCGGAGACGGTGCGTCGGCAGCTGACCGACCTGGTGGAGCGCACCGGCGCGGACGAGCTGATGCTGACCACGCTGGTGTACGACGTGCAGGACCGGGTGCGGTCGTACGAATTGATCGCCGAGCAGGTGGTGGGCGGTCTCCGCCAGAGCGCGTGAAACACGATCTTCACGTCAGCGTCACCCCGCCGACCCGGACGGTGCCTAATGTTGGTGCCGGTGGTGGTACGGCATTCCCGGTCGGGACGGGTTGGGAATGCCGCGGTGTGGCGCACCGGGCCGGAGCTGAGCGGATTCCGCGGCTGCGGCCCGGTGCCTGCCACCCTAGGCGACCCCACTCGGGACCGCTAGGGGTTGCATCAACGTAGGTAGATGTCTGGCGTGGGTGGGGTGCCCATTCCGTTGCCGATGAAGAACCCCGGGTGCGGCGGTTGGTTGTAGGCGGTGTTCTGCCACGCGATCGCCACCCGATACTGCGGGTCGTGCATCAGGGTGTAGATCCGGGTGCTGGTCGGGGTGGGTGTGCTGTAGATGCGCAGCGCACGGCTGTCGGTGGTCCGCCAGATCACCTCCTCGCGCCAGTCGCCCAGGATGTCGCCGGAGAGCGCCGGCGTGGACTTGGTGCCGTTGTTGGACGCCACCTGACTGCCGTCGAGCAGCCGGGTCTCGCCGCCGGTGCCGTACTTGTCGATCTTCGTGCCGTCGAGCAGTTCTCGCACCGGGTCGCCGTCCCACCAGGCGAGGAAGTTGGCCGAGGACGGCTTGCGGCCCACGTTCTGTCCCCTGGTGTTTGCCAGTCCGGCGACCGCTGACGACCACGACTCCGCGCCGGGGCTGCCCGCCCAGATGTCCGCGGAGACGCCCCGGCCGTTGTCGCCGGACGCCGGCGTGGACCAGAGGACCTGACCGGTACGGGCGTCGGCGAAGTAGGAGCTGGGCTTGCTGGCGTCCTCGTCGACCTTGAACACCTCCAGGCCGGCGCGGCCCGGGTCCAGGTCCCCCACGTGCATGGCGTCGCCGTGGCCGTTGCCGGTCGAGTGGAGCAGCCGGCCGTTGTCGTCGGTGGTGGCGGCCCCGTACACGATCTCCTGGCGACCGTCGGCGTCGACGTCGGCCACGGAGAGCTGATGGTTGCCCTGACCGGCGGCGGCGCCGTTGCCGGAGGAGTTCGAGTCGAACGTCCAGCGCTTGGTCAGCGTGCCGTTGCGGAAGTCCCAGGCGGCGATCACCGCGCGGGTGTAGTAACCCCGGGCCATGATCAGCGAGGGGCGTTGCCCGTCCAGGTACGCGGTGCCGGCGAGGAACCGGTCCACCCGATTGCCGTACGAGTCACCCCAGGACGACACGGTGCCGCGCGGCGGGTCGTAGGTGACTGTGGAGGCGATCGCGCCGGTCTGCCCGTTGAACATGGTCAGGTACTCCGGGCCGGACAGCACGTAACCGCTGGAGTTGCGGTGGTCCGCCGACGACGAACCGATGAGCTGGCCGGTGCCGGAGCGGGTGCCGTCGGCGGTCTTCATTGCCACCTCGGCGCGGCCGTCGCCGTCGTAGTCGTACACCTGGAACTGGGTGTAGTGGGCGCCGGCCCGGATGTTGCGGCCCAGGTCGACCCGCCACAGCCGGGTGCCGGTGAGTGTGTACGCGTCGACGTAGACGTTGCCGGTGTAGCCGGACTGGGAGTTGTCCTTGGCGTTCGACGGTTCCCACTTCAGCACGATCTCGTAGGTGCCGTCGCCGTTGAGGTCACCGACGGAGGCGTCGCTGGCGCTGTACGAGTAGCTCTCGCCGCTGGGGGTGCTGCCCCCGGCCGGGACCTGCAACGGCACGTCCAGGTAGCCCGCGCCGAACTGCAACGCCGCCGCCGACGCCGCCTGCTCGGCGCCGCCCACCACGGCCCGCACCGTGTACGCCGAGCCGGCCGCCGCGCCACTGTCGAGGTAGTTGGTGGCACCGGTGATCGGGCTGGCGTTGACCCTGGTGGCGCCCCGGTAGAGGTTGAACGCCACCCCGGAGGTCTCGGTGCCGAGCAGCCGCCAGGAGACCAGGTTGCCGCTGCCGGAGCGGACGCTGATCAGCCCTCGGTCCAGCTTCTCCATCTGCACCACACCGGCCGACGGCGGAGGCGTGGTCGGAGGTGGCGTAGTGGGTGGCGGGGTGGTGGGCGGCGGGGTGGTCGGCTCGTCGGTGGGCGGTGCTCCGGTGCAGGTGGTGCCGTTGAGCGTGAAGCTGCCCGGCACCGGGTTGCTGCCGGTCCACGAACCGTTGAAGCCGAACGAGGCGCTGCCGTTCGTGGCGATGGCGGTGTTGTGGTCGACGTTGCGCGCTGTCACCTGGGCGCCGGACTGGGTGACGGCGGCGTTCCACGCCTGGGTGACCTGCTGGCCCGCTGTGTACGACCAGGCGACGGCCCACCCGGTGACCGGGTCGCCGAGGTTGGTGACTGTGACGTTGGCGCCGAAGCCACCCTGCCACTGGTTGGTGATCTGATAGTCGACCCGGCAGCCGACGGCGGCGGCCGAGGCGACGACCGTGCCGAGGGTGCCGGCCACGACGGTGGCCGCCGTCGTGGCGGCGAGCAGGATCAGCCGATGTCTGGACGGGTGCATGCACTGCCTCCGGGGATCCGGTGATGATCGCCACGACCCACCGGCCCTGCCCGGGAAGCACAGTGGACCGAACCCACCGCGACGGCGATGGACGGCGATCTGATCGGGGTGAAACGCCCTGGAACTCACGGATCCGACTCACCGCGCATCGTAAGGCAAGCGCTTTCCGCCCCGCAACATCGATGATTGCTGATCTTTACGGTCTTGCCCTCGCGATCGATGCCTGATCAACTCGTCCGGGTGAGCGCTCACCACATGGACCCTGACGAGTTTCGTCGAGCAGGCCACGCCGTCGTCGACTGGATCGCCGACTACTGGGCGACAGTGGAGCAACGACCGGTCGCCCCGGCCGACCCCCCGGGCACGGTGGCCGCCGCCCTGCCCAGCGAGCCGCCCACCACCGGCGGCGAGCCGGTCGAGGCGATCCTCGCCGACCTGGACTCGATCGTCGTACCGGGGCTGACCCACTGGCAGCACCCGGGCTTCTTCGGCTACTTCCCCGGCAACACCTCCGGCCCGAGCGTGCTCGGCGACCTGGTCAGCTCAGGGCTCGGCGTCCAGGGCATGCTCTGGGCCTCCAGCCCGGCCTGCACCGAGCTGGAGACCGTGATGATGGACTGGCTGGCCCACCTGATGGACCTGCCACAGCGGTTCCGCTCCACCGGCACCGGCGGTGGGGTCATCCAGGATTCAGCCTCCTCGGCGACGCTGGTGGCCACCCTGACCGCACTGCACAGGGCCAGCGGCGGCAGCTGGCGGCACACCGGCATCGACCGGCGCTACCGCGCCTACACCTCCGTCCACGGGCACTCGTCCATCGAGAAGGCCGTACGGATCGCCGGGCTGGGCAGCGACGGAATCCGGTCGATCGCTGTGGACCCGGACACCCAGGCGATGCTGCCGGGCGCGCTGCGCGCCGCCATCGAGACCGACCTGGCCGCCGGTGACGTGCCGGCCCTCGTGGTGGCGACCATCGGCACCACCTCCACCACCGCCGTCGACCCGCTGCCGGAGATCGGGGCCATCTGCGCCGAGTACGGGATCTGGCTGCACGTGGACGCCGCGTACGCGGGCTCCGCCGCCGTCTGCCCCGAACTGCGGTGGACGCACGCCGGCCTGGAGTACGCCGACTCCTACTGCTTCGATCCGCACAAGTGGCTACTCACCGGCTTCGACTGCGACGCGTTCTGGGTGGCCGATCGGGCCGAACTGATCGAGGCGCTGACCGTACTGCCGGAGTTCCTGCGCAACGCGGCCTCCGAATCCGGCGCGGTGATCGACTACCGGGACTGGCAGGTGCCGCTGGGCCGGCGGTTCCGGGCCCTCAAGCTGTGGTTCGTGCTGCGCTGGTACGGCGCCGAAGGGCTACGGGCGCACATCCGCTCCGGCGTGGCACTGGCCGAACGGTTCGCCGAGCGAGCCCGCGCCGACAACCGGTTCGAGTTGGCCGCGGCGCACCCGTTCTCGCTGGTCTGCTTCCGACTGCGCGCCGACGACGACACCAACGCGGCGTTGCTGGCCTCGGTGAACGCCACCGGACGGGTCCACCTCACCCACACCCGGGTCGCCGGCCGCTACACGCTGCGGCTGGCGGTCGGCTCACCCCAGACCACCGAAGCGCACATCGACGAAGCCTGGACCCTGCTCTCCGAGGCAGCCAACACCCTGCTCACCCCCTAACCCGCCGTCGCCCCGCGCCCCGCGCCAAGATCCGCGCAACTTCCCGGATGTTGCTGCCTCAGGCGCGCGAGAGACAGCAACATCCCTGATGTTGCGCGGATCTTGGTGACTCAACCTTGGCGATGACGACGTTTGACCGGGCATCGGCGGGTGGGTGGGCGCAACGGGGGTTCAGCGTGGGGTGGGCGTACCCGTCGCGGCCAGATCGGCCGGGGCCTCGCCGGCGGATACGGCGTCGGAAGCCTCGGCGGGCGCACCGCCAGCGGTGGCGGGAACGGCGATGGCGGCCTCGGCGCGGGCGCGGCGGGTACGGCGTAGGGCACGTAGGGCCAACACCAGGGCGGCCAGCCAGCCGGCGGCGAGCAGGGCGTAGAGGGCGGGGCGGGCCGGACCGTCCAGTTCGGCGGCACGCATCAGGGTGCGGGCGTTGGTCAGCACGATCACGCCGCCGACTGCCGCGCCGAGCAGTTGGGCGGGCACGATTCGCACCAGCCAGGCGGCCAGCGGGGCGGCGATGAGGCCGCCGATAAGCAGTGCGGCGACGGTGGGGAGCAGGAATCCCTCCGAGCCCAGCCCGATCAGGAAGCCGATGCTGGCCGCGCCGGCCACGACGAACTCGGCGGTGTCCACGGAGCCAATCACCTTGCGGGGTTCCATGCGGCCGGAGACCAGCAGCGCGGGGGTGGCCACCGGGCCCCACCCGCCGCCGCCGGTCGCGTCGACGAAGCCGGCGACCAGGCCCAGGGGGCCGAGGAAACGACCGCGGAGCCGTCCGCCGACCCGGTCGGTGCGCAGTGGTCGGGCGAAGCGGATCAGGAGGTACGCGCCGAGCGTGAAGAGGATGCCGGCCATCCAGGGTGCGGCGGCCTCGGTGGAGATCGAGCTGAGCAGGGTGGCACCGGCGAAGGCACCGATAGCGCCGGGTAGGGCGATGCGGGTCACCACCCGCCAGTCGACGTTGCCGAACCGCCAGTGCGCGACCCCGGCGGCGAGCGTGGTGCCGATCTCGGCCAGGTGCACCGAGGCCGAGGCGGCGGCCGGGGCAACCCCGGCGACCAGCAGCAATGTGGACGAGGTCAAGCCGTATGCCATGCCGAGCGAACCATCGATCAGTTGCGCGACGAGCCCGACCAGAGCGAGGACCAACAGCTTGCGCACGAGCGCCCCCAGACTTTTCGGCATCTCCTATCGACTTGGTCGACAATGCGGGATGGGGCAGCCGAGGTCAAGCCCCCGATCGGTGGATGGGACGCGTCCGGGCGGTGCGCCGGGTCAGCGGCCAGTGGCGCAGGGCCGGGAACCGAGCGGCGGCAATCCAGGCGCGCCGGGCCAGGGATCAGGCGACGCCAGGCCGGAAACCTGGCCGGCGTACAGGCCCAGGCGAAGGAGGCAGCTACCAGGGAACGTGGAGCCGGGAGGGCGAGCCGGCGCTCAGATCCAGGCGCGCGGGTCGGCGGCCAGCTCGGTGACCCGCGCGGGCAGCGTGCCGGCGGCCACGTCGGCGACGCTGACCAGTTCCAAGATTTCCCGCTCGCTTGCCCGTAGCGCGATCCAGACCTCCTGGAGAGCGTGCGCCGGGCCGTGGTAGCCGAGCTGCTCGGGACGCTGCCCGCGTACGTGGGCGAGGGGCCCGTCGATCACCCGGATGACCTCGGCGAGGGAGATCTCCTCGGCGGGGCGGGCCAGCCAGTAGCCGCCCTCCGGGCCACGCTGGGCGTGCACGATGCCGCCCCGGCGCAGCTGGAGAAGGATGCTCTCCAGGAACTTCGGCGGGATCTCCTGGGCGCGGGCGATCTGGTCGGCCGTCACCGGCCGGCCGCGCCCGGGGCCGCTGGCCGTCGCGGCAAGCTCGGCGGCCGCGCGGAGGGCATAGTCGACCCGAGCGGAGAGGCGCATGTCGGCAAGGTTAGTCGCTGGTCAACCGGGCAGGCGGGCGACCCTCGGCCGATCGGCCACGCATCGATGGGAAGTAGCGCCGCTGACACCAGTCGAAGCCGCCGACGGGGACCGAAGAACGGCCACCGGTGGGGCCTGGTGAAGTACGTCATGATCCACCGTACGGTGGCGGCCGAAATGCTGGTCCGGAGCGTCCCTATGCTGGGCGTGAGTACGAATGTCTGGCCGTTTACCCGGCCGCCAGCAACATATTGATAAACACCCGGGTGTGCTCGGGGGGAAGGCAACACGATGACCGATATCGCCACACGTACCTGGGATGGCATGACCATCCCGGTGGCCGGCACCTATCTTCTCGATCAGGCGCACAAGCGGATCGGTTTCCTCTCCCGGCACATGATGGTGAGCCCGGTGCGCGGCGAGTTCGCCGAGGCCACGGCGGAGATCTTCGTGGCGGAGGATCCGCTGCTCTCCTCCGTGACGGCCACCATCATGTCGGCCAGCATCACCACCGGGAGTGTCGACCGGGACACGCATCTGAAGAGTGCCGACTTCCTCGATGTGGAGCGTTTTCCCACCCTCGAATATCGAAGCACCGGAATCAAATGGCAGGGCAACGAGGACCCCATATTCCAGTGGGCGCGTCTGCGCAACCACCGGTTGGGCGGACGAGGCCGAAGTCACATTGTTCCGCCGCAGTCCGACGGTATTCCCGGACGATTCGTCCTCACTGGCGAGTTGACAGTGAAGGGGATCACCCGGGCCGTCGACCTGGAGGTGAATTTTGGTGGTGCTCGTCAGGATCCGTACGGGCAGAACATCTTCGGATTCAGCGCGACGGCCGAGATGAACCGTGAGGACTACGGCCTGCTCTGGAATGTCGCCCTGGAGAGCGGCGGGGTGCTGGTCGGCAAGACGGTGCAGATCGAGATCGCCGGTGAAGCCATCTACCAGGCCTGAAACCACGTCATCCCCGCCAGTTGCCTGGCGGGGACGAGCGACGACTACTCGGCGGGGATGAGCCGGAGCGTCAGGCGCCGACGCGGCGCAGCAGACCCTCCTGGACGGCGCTGGCGATCTGCTGGCCGTCAGTGGTGAACATCCGGCCGGTGGCCAGCCCACGCGCGCCGGACGCCGACGGGCTCAGGCAGTCGTAGAGGAACCACTCGTCGGCCCGGAACGGCCGGTGGAACCACAGCGCGTGGTCCAGGCTCGCGCCGACCAACCCGCCCGGCCCCCACACCTCGCCGTGCGCGGAGAGCACCGAGTCCAGCAGGGTGAGGTCCGAGGCATAGGTGAGCGCGCAGGCGTGCAGCAGGGGGTCGTCGGGCAGTTTGCCGTCGATGCGCATCCAGACGCGCTGGTGCGGGTCGGCGGGCCGGTCGCCGGGGCGGACCCAGCCGGGCTCACCGACGTAGCGCACGTCGATCGGCCGTGGGATCTGGCCCCAGATTCCCAGCCGCTCCGGGTAGCGGGAGAGCCGGTCGGTCATCGTCGGCACGTCCTGCGGCGGGGGTACGTCCAGCGGGGCCGGGGCCTGGTGGTCCAGCCCCTCCTCGGCCCGCTGAAACGACGCCGACATGAAGAAGATCGGCTTGCCGTGCTGGAGGGCGACCGCGCGGCGGACCGAGAAGGACCGGCCGTCGCGGATGTTCTCCACCTCGTACGCGATCGGTTCGACCGGGTCGCCGGGGCGGACGAAGTAGCCGTGCAGCGAGTGCACGAACCGCTCCGGGTCGACGGTGCGGCCGGCGGCGACCAGGGCCTGACCGGCGACCTGGCCGCCGTACACCCGTTGTGGACCGACCGGGGGGCTCATCCCCCGGAAGGTCATCTCGCCGGTCGGGTCGAGGTCCAGCACTTCCAGCAGCTGGTCCACCGCCGCCTGGCCGACCGCGACCCGACCGTCGCTCACTGCAGGGCCCGCGCCGACGCGGCGTCGACCAGCGAGCCGAGCTGGTGTACGCGCAGCGTGTTCGTCGAGCCGGGGGTGCCGGGCGGGCTACCGGCCACGATCACCACGTAGTCACCGGGGTTGGCCCGGTCGAGGCCGAGCAGCGCCTGGTCGACCTGGCGGAACATGTCGTCGGTGTGCTGCACGAACGGCATCAGGAAGGTCTCCACGCCCCAGGTGAGGGCGAGCTGGTCGCGCACCTCAGGGACCGGCGTGAAGGCCAGCAGCGGCAGGTCGCAGTGCAGGCGGGACAGCCGTCGCACGGTGTCGCCGGTCTGCGAGAAGGCGACGAGGGCCTTGGCGTTGATGGCCCGGGCGATCGACGAGGCGGCGACGGTGAGGGCGCCACCGTGGGTACGCGGGTCGTGCTGCAAGCGCGGCACGCCGATGGAACCGGCCTCGGTGGTCGTCACGATCTTGGCCATGGTGCTGACGGTGAGCACTGGATACTTGCCGACGCTGGTCTCGCCGGAGAGCATCACCGCGTCCGCGCCGTCGAGCACGGCGTTGGCGACGTCGGAGGCCTCCGCCCGGGTGGGGCGGGAGTTCTCGATCATGGAGTCGAGCATCTGGGTGGCCACGATGACGGGCTTGGCGTTCTCCCGGCACAGCTGCACGGCGCGCTTCTGCACCAGCGGGACCTCGTCCAGCGGCATCTCGACACCAAGGTCACCGCGGGCGACCATGACGCCGTCGAAGGCCAGCACGATGGCCTCCAGGTGCTCCACCGCCTCCGGCTTCTCGACCTTGGCGAGCACCGGGCGGAACACACCCTCCTCGGCCATGATGTTGTGGACGAGCTTGATGTCCTCGGCCGAGCGGACGAAGGAGAGCGCCACCAGGTCGACACCGAGCCCCAGGGAGAAGCGCAGGTCCTCGGCGTCCTTGTCCGACATGGCGGGCACGCTGACCGCCACGTTGGGCAGCGACACGCCCTTGTTGTTGGAGACCGGGCCGCCCTCGGTGACGAGGCAGCGGATGTCGTTGCCGGTGACGTCGGTGACCTCGACGGCGACCCGACCGTCGTCGATCAGCAGCCGGTCGCCGGGCTTCACCTCGTGCGGCAGCTTTGTGTAGGTGCAGGAGACCCGCTCCTTGGTGCCGATGATGTCGTCGCCGGTGATCACGACCGAGTCGCCGGTGCGCCACTCGTGCGGGCCGTCGGCGAACTTACCGAGCCGAATCTTGGGGCCCTGCAGGTCGGCGAGGACGGCCACCGGCTTACCTGCCGCCTCCGACGCCTCCCGGACCAGTCGATAGACCGCCTCGTGGTCGGCGTGGCTGCCATGGCTGAAGTTGAGTCTCGCCACGTTCATGCCGGCCTCGACAAGACCCCGGATGCGCTCCGGGGACGAGGTGGCGGGACCCAGAGTGCAGACGATCTTTACGCGGCGTGTCACGCCCATCAGGCTAGTCTCTCCTTCAGGTCGGACTCGGGGCCGACCCCTTGCAGGCAGCGGAACAGTTGTCCAACGACGCGCGGCGCGCGTCGGGCCGGCGGGCGGAACCGCACCGGGAACGTTGTGGCGACGGGCATCAGCGACCGCGCGCCGGGAATCGTACGCCTCCGTTGGGGTGCGCTGTCGGGGTGCTCCCGGCGGCGGCCCACTCCGGGTGCCCCGAGGGCAGCGGGCGGCGGGTCATTCCCTGTGCCCTGAGGGCGGCAGGGTGGGCACCGCGTGCAGCAGGTCGCGGGGGTCGTAGCGGCGCTTGGCCTGGCGCAGCCGCGCCCAGTTCGCGCCGTAGGCGAGTCGGACCCGGTCGGTCTCCTCCGGGGCGAGCAGGTTGGGGTAGCCACCGGGCAGGGCGTGCGGGGCGAGCGCCCCCGAGGTCCGCTCGGCCCACTCGCGGTGCGGGCCTGCCTGGTCGCCGGGCGCCCACACCGCGATGATCTCGGCCATCAGGTGATCGGTGCGTAGCCCGAACGCCGTGTCGGAGGGTCGGATCCGGGTGGCCGCGCCGTGGAAGTGGTGTACGGCCAGCGCGGAGAACGGCGAGGTGACCTGCCGGGCCGCGTCGACGAGTGTGTCCACCGTGCCGTCGGTGAGCGCTGGCAACCATCGGGTCCGCAGCAGGTAGTGGTTGCCGTCGACCATCCCGCCGTCGAACATCCGCAACGCGTCCGCGTACGGCATCGGGCCGATCTGGTCGACCAGCGGGGTGCCCAGCGCGCGCAGCCGGTCCATCCACGGCGTCCCGGCGTCCAGGTCGGGGCCGCTGTAGAACGGGCAGACGAAGATCACGGGTTCGCCGGCCGGGCCGGGCAGGAAGCCGGCCATCACGGTCAGCTCGTCCGGCGCCTCGGCGACCAGCGCGCCGTAGCCGCGCAGCACGGCCGGCGCCTCGGAGAGCGCGAACATGATCATGCCGGCCAGCACGCCGGGCAGCCGGTGCGCGCGGAAGCGCAGCTCGGTGACGATGCCGAGGTTGCCACCGCCGCCGCGCAACGCCCAGTACAGCTCGGCGTCGTGCCGGGCGTCGGCGGTGACCCGGCGACCGTCGGCGAGAACCACCTCAGCGCCGAGCAGGCTGTCCACTGCCAGACCGAACCGGCCGCACAGCGGGCCGTACCCGCCGGCGAGGGTGAGCCCGGCCATCCCCACGGCACCGACCACGCCGGTGGGCACCACCAGGTCGTACGGGCGGGCGGCGGCGAGCAGTTCGGCCGCCGTGGCGCCGCCGCCGATGGTCACCGTGGCGGCGTCCGGGTCGACCCGGACGGAGCGCAGCCCGGTCAGATCGAGCGCCAGGGCGCCGTCGCGCAGCGCCCGGCCGGCCCAGTCGTGCCCTCCGGAACGAACCGAGAGGGGCAGGTGGCACCGCGTGGCGATGCGGACCGCCTCGGCCACCTCGTCGGAGTCCTGGCACTCGGCGACAAGCGCGGGCGTGCGCGCCACAGCGCCGTTCCAGAGCCGGGTGGTGGCGGCGTAACCGGGTTCGCCCGGTTCGTGCAGCCGGTCGCCGAGCAGGGCACGTAGTCGGGCGGCGGCCGACGCGACATCGGGGGTGGCGGCGGAGATCATGGCGACTCCTCGACCGGGGCCGACCCACGACACCGGGTACGCCCCGGCGGCGGCCCGCGCTGGGCGCGACCGTAGCACCGGCAGGCGGGCGAGCGCCGTCACCATCACGACAGCCACCGATGGATTCGCTGCTCAGCTGCCCGTCTTGACCAGCGGGAACTCCAGGGAACCGGCCGGGCAGAGGAAGGTCAGCACCTCCACCCGGTAGAGCCCGGCCTGCACCGCCGGGTCCGCCTCAAGCACGCTGCGCACATCGTCGACGCTCCCGGTACGGGCCAGCCCGAAGCCGATCGGCGGATCCGGCTCGCGCGCCGGCCCGTCCACCGAGCCGGCGACCAGGACGATGCCGCGTCGCTGCAACGCCTGCATGTGTTCGGCGTGCTCGGCCTGCAACCGCTGCACGGTCTCGGCGGGCAGTGCCCGCCCGGCCGCGCCGGGATAGATCACGATGCACTCGTACGTGTCGAGCGCGAAGTTGACCTGCGGCACTCCCATGGGTGCTCCCTTCGCCGTCGCGCCGGAACGCACCGGCTCCGGCCAGCGTCGCACGGACACCCCGGTCGTACCGGGCGCTTCCCGGCAACTCGGGTCGGCGCGCTGACGGCGTGTCAGCGCCCACAGTCGGCCGACCGGCGGCATGGCGGCGGGGTTCCGGGGGATGATCCATCGGCGGTGGGTGGGCTCTTCACGCCCGCTGTCCACGCCCGCCACGACGAGACGATTGGGGATCGGGCAATGGCGACAAATATCAGTGAGCAGCCCGCGAAGGCGTCCGGCACGTACCGGATCGGTGGCGATGTCACAGTCAACCGGCTCGGCTACGGGGCCATGCAGATCACCGGCCCGGGTGTCTGGGGTGACCCGAAGGACCCGGCCGAGGCGGTTCGCGTGCTGCGCCGTGCGGTCGAGCTGGGCGTGACGTTCATCGACACCGCCGACTCGTACGGGCCGTTCGTATCGGAGTTGCTGATTCGGGAGGCGCTGCACCCGTACGCCGATGATCTGGTGATCGCGACCAAGGGCGGGTTCACCCGTTCCGGACCGGGCGACTGGCGAGCGGTGGGCCGCCCGGAGTACCTGCGCCAGCAGTGCGAGCTGAGCCTGCGTCACCTCGGCCTGGACAGCATCCCGCTGTACCAGCTGCACCGGATCGACCCCAAGGTGCCGCTCGCCGACCAGCTCGGTGAGCTGGCCCTGCTGCGGGAGGAAGGCAAGATCCAGCACATCGGGCTGTCCGAGGTGAGCGTCGCGCAGATCGAGGAGTCCCGGGCGATCACCACCATCGCGTCGGTGCAGAACCTGTACAACCTCGCCAACCGCAGCGCCGAGGACGTGCTGGAGTACTGCGAGCGCAACGACCTCGCGTTCATCCCGTGGTTCCCGATCGCCACCGGTGAGTTGGCCCGCCCGGGCGGTCCGCTGGACGCCATCTCCACCGCGCACGGCGCGTCGCCCGCGCAGCTCGCGCTGGCCTGGCTGCTGCGCCGCTCGCCGGTGATGTTGCCAATCCCCGGCACGTCCTCGGTGGCGCACCTGGAGGAGAACGTGAGCGCGGCCGACGTGCGGCTCACCGACGACGAGTTCGAGGCGCTCGCCAAGGCGACCTGACCCGCCGCCCCGGGCGCCGTCGGGTCAGTCGACGGCGTCCGGACACGGGCTCCCGGGCGCCGTCGGGTCAGTCGACGGCGTTCGGACCGGGCTCTCGGGCGGCGCGCAGCGCCTCGGTCGCCTGGGCCAGCAGGCGAGCGGAGTCGGTCCGCCCGCTCACCTGCAACTCCACCTCGGTGTCCCCGGTCTGGATCCGGATGCTGGCCTCGGTGCGCTGCTGGTCCACCCAGGACTGCAGCAGGTTGAACAGTCCGGGAAGCAGACCCTGGGCGAGCACCGCGATGATCACCGCGTCGCTGAATCCCGGCCGGCCCCCGCCGCCGCCGGCCGGGCGGACTCCCGGCCGGTACTCGGGACGGCGGTGGATCCAGGTCAGCAGGTCGACCGACGGAGGCTGCCGCTGCCGGGGGTTGATGGTCAGCCGGACGGGCAGCCGGGCTGCGGTGTCGCTGTCGGTCACTGTCGGTCTCCCAGTCAGTCGGCGGCGGGTCGGAACGTCACGTTGTCACCGTCGGCGGTGGCGACGCCCGTGACGGTGAACGCGTTGTCGTCCTTGAACGGCGAGCTGCCGCCGAAGTAGGTGGTAGTGCCACTGGCCTCCACCCTGCCCTGGGTCTCGGTCGGGGTGGAGACCTGGGCGCTGGACGGGCCGGTGAGTTCGACGGCGAGCTTCGGGTACTCCAGGATCTTCCAGGTGATCTTCTGGGTGGAGCCGCCGTAGTAGCGGAACGGACAGCCCGGCGGGGCGGCGACCGTCTGCTTCGCGCACTCGTCCAACCAGGCGCGTACCTGCGCCTCGACGGCCTCGGTCGCCGCCGGCTTGAGCACCGGCGCCAGTTGCAGGACGGCGGCGGTCTCCCCCGGGCCGACCAGCATCGTCGTGCTCGGCGTCTCGCTGAGCGCACTGGCCGGGCCGGTCGCCGTGTAGCCGCCGGGCAACAGCACCAGCGGGGCACCCTCGGTCGCGACCGGCAGCTCCACCCCGTTGAGCCGTACGCCTGGGTCGGCGATCGCGGCGTTGAACGGGGTCGGCCCGCCGCTCAACCGCCAGCCGTGGAACAGCCCGGCGGTGGTCTCGTCCTCGCGGCGCAGGGTGAGGGTGGTGGTTTCCCGCGCGTCACCCAGCCGGTACGCCACTGTGGCGGTGGCGCTGTCACCGTCGCGCTCCAACGAGCTGATCTCGACGTCGGTCGGTGGTTGGTAGCCCTTGCCGCGCAGCAGTTGGGCGAGCAGCTTGGTGTCGGTGTCGCTGCCCTGGTCGGTCAGGTAGCCGAGCGCGGCGTCGCTGTCCCGGTCGGCGAGCGCGGCGAAGTAGCCGTCGATCGCCGCCTGGGGCCGGAAGAACGCCCACTGCACCACGCCGAGCCCGCTGGTGCCGAGGCAGGCAACCAGTGTGAGGACGCCGACAAGCAGCCAGGCGCGGCGGGTGCCGACCTGGCCGGCGGAGTTGAACAGCCCGTCGACGGTGACGGGCTGTGCCGCTCCGGCGGGCGCGCCGGCCAGCGACGCCCGCTCCAACGCGTCGAGCCGCAGCTCGTGCGGCGGGTGGGTGGCGCAGACCGCCTCGTCCCAGCCGCTGCGTCCGGTCTCGAAGGACAGCCGCCGTTCCAGGATGCGCCGCAGGCCGTCGACGTGCCCGGTGAGCACGGCGCCGAGGTCGGCCCGGTACTCGGCCGCCCGCACGTCACGGGCGTGCAGTGGCAGCACCACGTACCGCATGGTGAGCAGCACCGGCCAGAAGAACACGAAGACCACGAAGTTGGTGCCCGGGTGCGGGAACGTCCGCATCAGCCAGGTCGGCAGGGCGTGCGCGAGGGTCAGCGGCAGGCCGACGCCGCGGACGAAGGCGCTGGTGATCTCGTCCCCGGTGCGCCAGTGCACCAGCTCGTGGCTGAGCAGCGCGGCCACCTCGTCGTCCGGTTCGGTCAGCACGGCCGTGGTGACCACCACGTGTCGGGCGTACGTGCGGGCGTTGCTCAGGACCGGGTCGTCCTCCATTAGTAGCCGGGGCACGCTGGGCAGGCCGAGCCGTCGGGCGCAGTCGTCGAGGATGGGGCGCAGCCGCGCGTACTCGCGGCGGCTGGGCTGGCGCGCACCCGAGACGACCAGTAGGCGGGGTTCGAGCAGCACCCGGTAGAGCGTGTAGAGGACACCGATCAGCGCCGCCGCGACGACAGTGCCGATCAGGCCGGTGAGCAGCGCGAAGGGCTCGTCGGCGACGTCCATCCAGGGCAGCGCCAGCACGGCGAGGAAGCCGACCAGGAAGCCGATGGCGAAGCCGGCGATGCCGCCGAGCAATCCACCGGAGCGGGTCAGGAACGCCTCGACCAGGGAGCCGATCAGCGGGGCGTCGCGCAGCACCTGGGGCACCTGGTCGTCGGCGCCGGTCCCGACGGCGAAGAGCCCGACGATGCCGAACGTGAGACCGCCCCAGAAGGCCAGGAGCAGCGCGACCGGCAGGTAGAACCAGGTGGCGAGGAACGCGCCGAGCACGCCGCGCCAGTCCCGCAGGATCCCGGCGCGCAGCCAGACCAGCGCGCTGGGGTAGCCCGGTGGGCGGTCGGCGAACCCGCCGGTGGGTGGCGGGGTGTCGGCCGACGGCGGCTGGGCGGCCCGGACGTCGAGCTGCGGCACTGTCGGCGGGGTGTTCTCCGGCGGCACTGTGGGCGGCTCGGTCATGAGCGCTGCTCCTTCTCGGAGGATGGCGTCCACTGTCGGGAATGGACAGCCGAAGCAGGCTATCGAGGACATCTGATGTCTGCCACACCGTTTGAGGGGATCGTCGCCCACCCGACACTCACCGTCGGGGGTTGCGGTGCGGCGGCCCCTCCGGGACCGCCGCACCGGAGCGGGTCAGAGCGCCAGGCAGTTGGGTCGCACCGGGCCGTCGACCAGGGCGCCGCGGACGATGGTGTACGCGGTGCCGTCGAGCACCAGACCGAGGTGCCCCACCACCCGCAGCGGGCAGTACGCCTGGATCAGCACGTTCGTCGCGCCGTCGTTGACGGCGGCGTTTCCGGTCGGCCGGACCAACTCGTCCTGCACGGTGCGGATGGTGGTGTAGCGCACCGCGCCCGGGGTGTCGTCGCCGGCGTTGAGGTCGGCGAGGAACGCCGAGCCGATGGCCATCTGTTGGCAGGCCACGACGCCGGCGCAGCCCCCCAGGCCCAGGAACGCCACGATGTTGGCGACGTATGTGCCGTACTGCGGTGTGCCCAGGCTGACGTAGCGACCGACGGTGGCGGTGCCGCCGAGCCGCTTGAGGTAGTACCTGCTGACCAGGCCCCCTTCGGAGTGGGCGACGACGTCCACGCTCGCCGCGCCGGTGCTGGCGCGGACCTGGTTGACGTAGCTGGCGAACGCGCGGGCCGAGGTGGGGATGTCACCGAGGCCCAGCCCGGGTAGCTGGTAGATGAAGGTGCGGTAGCCATCGGCGCGCAGGCGGGCGGCGATCGGCTCGTACGCGACGGCGACGCCGCTGAGCCCGCCGACCACGATGACGGGGTTGGCCGCCGCGGCGGCGAAGGGTGTCGTGGGGCCGGCGGTGGCCGGGGCGGGACGGGCGGGGGCGGCGGTCGCCGTGGCGGTGGACGCGAGTAGCGCGGCGGTGGCGAGGGCCAGCACGAGGGCGGTCTTTCGGAGCAGCATCGCTGCACCTCCGGGGGGAGGCACCCGGCGAACCGGGCAGGTGGGTGGGGGTGTCCGGTCGACCGTGCGACGATCATCCCCGCAACAATTCAGAAACGTCAATGACTTGTTACGCGCCGGTAACCCGTTGTTCCGACGGAGGCGTAAACGGTCATACCGTCACGCTCCATATCGGACGTCAACGCCGGCTGGCATGCTGTGGCCGTGGCTGTCGACGAACCCACCGAGCGCGAGCTGCGGGTGATGCCGTGGTGGCTGGTCCTGGTCGGCCTGCTGGTCGCCATCGCACTGGGCTGGCTGGTGCTGGACCTGCTGCTCACCGAGGCCGATCGGGCCAGCCAACCGGACACCCGCGCCACGCTGCGCATCGACGCGATCCGCACCGGCCTGACCGTCGTCGCCGGCACCGGTGGAGGGCTCGCGCTGCTGCTCGCCGCCCGCCGCCAGTGGATCACCGAACGCGCGCAGCGGCACCAGGAGAGCATCGCCGCACGGGACCAGGTGCACCGGGACCGGGTGCAGGCGCACGCCGAAGCGGTGGCCGAGGCCGCACAGCGCCACCAGGACCGGCAGTCCGGGGCCGCCGAGCACGACGCGGCGGAGCGCCGACTGACCGAGCTCTACACCCGGGCGGTCGAACTGCTCGGCAACGACAGCGCTGCGGTACGCCTCGGCGGCCTGCACGCGTTGGAGCGCCTCGGTCAGGACAACCCGGGGCAGCGCCCGACGATCGCGGCGGTGCTCTGCGCGTACCTGCGGATGCCGGCGCCGAACGGCGAGCCGCGCGAGACGGAGGTCCGGCGCAGCGCGCAGCGCGTGCTGACCCGGCACCTGCGCGCGGACGACGCGGCGCACTGGCCGGAGCTGAGGCTCGACCTGGCCGGCGCCACGCTCGTCGACTTCGACGCCGCCGGCTGCACGCTCGTCGACGCGACCTTCACCGAGGCGGTGTTCACCGGCACGACCTCCTTCGCGGGCGCGACGGCGCGCGGGCGGCTCCTGCTCGGGGCGGCCACCTTCGGCGACGTGGTCTTCGACGATCTCACCGCCGAGGCGGAGGTCTTCCTGGACGCCGCCCGCTTCGAGGGTCAGGCCAGCTTCGACCGAGCCGGGTTCGCCGACGGCCTGTCCTGCCGGCGGTCGCGCTTCGCCGGCCCGACGTCATTTCACCGGGCGGTCTTCGACCAGTCGACCAGTTTCGACGCGACCCACTTCGGTGACGGGGCCAGGTTCCGGAAAGCCACCTTCCTCAGCGGCGTGTCGATGGAGCGCACCGAGTTCGCCGGGTACGCCGGGTTCAGCGTCGTCCGCTTCGCGGACATGGCGCTCTTCCGATGGACCGTGTTCGCCACCGAGGCGTGCTTCGAGCAGACCCGCTTCGAGGGCGCGGCGAACTTCGGCCGGGCGCGATTCCAGGGTGCGGGCAGGTTCGACGGTGCCGAGTTCAGCCAGCCGCCGCAGGTCGACCAGGCGCGGGCAGCGGCCGGCGGCGATCACGCGTGGCCCGCCGGCACGACTGTCGAACGGGTCGACGACGAGTGGCTGCTGCTGGTCGACCGCTGACCGGCCGGCTGGGCGTCAGCGCGGGGTGGCTGGCGGGCGCAGGCCGTCCAGGGCCACGCCGAGGACCCGGTCGCGCTGCTCGGGTGACGGGAACTGGGCCATGGTGAGGCCGCTGATCAGCCGCACCACGTCGTCGAAGCCGATGTCGTTCCGGACCACGCCGGCGGCCTGTGCGCGACGCATCAGCGGCTCACCGGCGGAGAAGATCTCCGCCCGGCAGCTGGTGAAGATCTCGGAGTCGTGCAGCAGTTGCTCGGCGAGCGCCCGCTTGGTGGCGACGTACGCGACGAAGCGGTGCAGCCAGGCGACGAGCGCGTCCCAGGGTGGCAGCTCGGCCAGCCCTTCGGCGGAGTGGCACAGCGCCCGGACCTCCTCGACGTAGACGGCCTCGAAGAGGTGCCGGCGGGTCGGGAAGTTGCGGTAGAGCGTGCCGATGCCCACGCCGGCCCGGCGGGCCACGTCCTCCAGGGAGGCGGCGGCGCCGTTCTCGGCGAACGCCTCGCGTGCCGCCGCGATCAGGGCGTCGTAGTTACGCCGCGCGTCGGCCCGCTTGGGCCGCTGGGCGAAGACCTCGGGCGCCTGCCCCGCGCTGGTCATGACGTGCGTCACCTCACTCTAGTTGCATCCGGAGGATGCCCTCCGCTAGCTTAGCGGAGGCACCCCTCCGGAATCCCGGAGGCCTGCCTCCGGTTACTCTACCTCGGGACCCGCCCGATCGTCGCCTGGCCACCCGATCGCCCGGACCCCGACAGACCACCCCGTCACAGACGACGGGCGACAAGCCTTCGTTCCCGTACGTAATCAGGGAGTTTTCTCTCGTGGCAGTGACCTCCCGACGCAGCTCGCGTCGGCTCACCTTCACCGTGCTCGCGGCCGGCGCCGGGTTCTTCGCGATGCTCCAGTCGCTGATCACCCCGGTGCTGCCGACCATCCAGCAGGACCTGCACACCTCCCAGAACACAGTGACCTGGGTCCTGACCGCCTACCTGCTCAGCGCGTCGATCTTCACGCCGATCCTCGGACGCGTCGGCGACATGGTCGGCAAGGAGCGGATGCTCGTCGTCTCGCTCGCCGCCCTCGCCCTCGGCTGCCTGCTGGCCGCCATCGCGCCGAACATCGGCATCCTCATCCTCGCCCGGGTCGTGCAGGGCATCGGCGGAGCGGTCTTCCCGCTGTCGTTCGGCATCATCCGCGACGAGTTCCCGGCCGCACGGGTCTCCACCGCGGTGGCCGCCATCTCGGCGATCGTCGCCGTCGGCGGTGGCCTGGGCATCGTGCTGGCCGGCCCGATCGTCAGCACGCTGGACTACCGCTGGCTGTTCTGGATCCCGATGGTCGTGGTCGGGCTGACCGCCGTGGCCGCGCACCTGTTCGTGCCCGAGTCGCCGGTCCGTACCCCCGGTCGCATCGACTGGCGCGCCACACTGCTGCTCTCCGGCTGGCTGGTCGCGTTGCTGCTGCCGATCAGCCAGGGCGCCGCCTGGGGCTGGACCTCCACCCGGGTACTCGGTCTGCTGGCCCTGGCCGTGGTGCTGCTGGCCGGCTGGCTGGTCACCGAGTTGCGGTCCAACAACCCGCTGATCGACATGCGGATGATGCGCCTGCCCGGCGTCTGGACCACCAACCTGGTCGCCCTGCTCTATGGCGCGTCGATGTTCTCCATGTACGCGTTCCTCCCGCAGTTCCTGCAGACCCCTACCGCCGCCGGTTACGGCTTCGGCGCGAGCATCAGCCAGGCCGGTCTGCTCATGCTCCCGATGGTCAGCGCGATGTTCGTCGCCGGCGTCATCGCCGGGCGACTCCAGGCCGTCTTCAGCGCCAAGGCGCAGCTCGCCACCGGTGCCACATTCAACGTGGCCGCCTCCGCGATGCTCGCCACCGCGCACGACACCCGCTGGGAGGTCGCCATCGCCGGTGGCCTGGTCGGCCTCGGCATCGGCCTGGCCTTCGCGTCGATGGCCAACCTGATCGTCGCCAGCGTGCCCGCCAGCCAGACCGGCGTCGCGACCGGTATGAACGCCAACATCCGCACCATCGGCGGCGCGATCGGCGCGGCAGTGGTCAGCGGCGTGATCACCGCCCACCCGCAGGCCAACGGCCTGCCCCGGGAGGCCGGCTTCACGATGGGGTTTCTCGTCCTCACGGCGATCGCCCTGGCCGCCGCGCTCGCGGCCCTCGCCGTCCCGTCCGCCCGGCGGCCGTCGGCCGGTCGCCGGCCGTCCGCCGCGACGATCGTCGAGTCGGAGCTAGCCGGCGAGTTCGCCACCATGCCGGCGACCCGCTGAGGGAACGTGACGCAGCCCGGGCGGTTCGCCGCCCGGGCTGCTCCATGTCCAGGAGTACGCTGACCGCTCCCCCACCCACCGACAGTCGTCTTTCAGGATGCGCCCATGTCCGAGTTGCTGACCGCCGACCGCATCGACGAGATCGGCGTCCTGGGCTCCAAGAGCCCCGACCCGGCCGCGCTCGTCGCCGAACTGGTGGGCGCCGTCGACGAGGGGCGGGTCGCGGACCCCGACGACACCGGGTACGCCCTGCTGGTCGCCGCGGACATCCTGGAACAGGCCGGTGACCTGGCCGACGCGCTCGCCCTGGCCACCCGCGCCATCGCCGAGCAGCCGGACGACAACGCGTACGCCCGAGCGGTCCGCGGCGGTCTGCTGCTGCGTCTCGACCGCTCGGACGAGGGCATGGCCGAGCTGACCGCCCTGCGTCCGCTGCTGGAGACCGACCCCGCGGCCACGTACCTGATCGACGAGCTGGCCGAGTCCGGCCACGCCGACACGGCGCTGGAATGGCTCACCGGGGCACTGGACGCCATCCTGGAACGGACCCGCACCCAGCAGCACGAATCCGAGGACGCCCAGGACGAGGCCGCAGCCATGATCTACGGCCTGGCCCAGCGGCGGCACGACCTGCGCGAAGAGCAGGGCCTACCCCACGACGAGTACGACAACCTCGCCGACCGGCTGCGCGCCGCGAGCACCCACGCGCTCGACGCCCTGGACGACGGCCCGGCGACGCTGCTGTTCTGGCCGCAGGCGGAGTTCACCGCGCTGCTGCTGCGCTGGCCCACCCTGATCGACAGCTACCCCGCCACCTGGGACGAGCACCGCGCCCAGATCGAACGCGCCCTCGTCGACGCTTCCGGGATGGGCGGCGCCGACCTGGGCGTGGTCGTCGGCACTGTCGCCGACCTGGCGGCCTTCGCCGAACGCACCGGCAGCGACCCCACCAGCGAGGAAACCCTCGACGAGTACGCCGACAGCCTCGACGAGTCGGGCGTGACAGCCTGGCCGCCCGGCCGCAACGACACCTGCTGGTGCGGATCCGGCGCCAAGTACAAGAAGTGCTGCCTGCCGCGCTCGCGCGCCTGACCCTCCCCCGCCGGCTCGGTCCCTGCGGCCCGGGGAGCCTGCGGCCCCGGGAGGCCATGTCCCTGGAGAGCCTGATGTCTGTGAGTCATCACGATGACTCACAGACATCACGTTCGACCACAACCGCCGGCACCCTCTTGAGCGCCGGCCACCGCATAAGCCCCGCGTATGATCGACACCCCGTTCGACCGTCCGGGCTCGACGATGGAGGCGATGGCGTGACCACACACGAGCAGCACGAGACGGTCGAGGACAGCCCGGTCGGCTGGGTCGCCAGCCACATCCGGCGCTACGTACGGACCGACGGCGCCGACGGGGGCACCTTCCACGGCGTACCCTCGCTGCTGCTCACCACCCGCGGACGCCGATCGGGCACGCTGCGCCGCACGGCCCTGATGTACGGGCGCGACGGCGACAACTACCTGCTGGTGGCGTCCAACGGCGGCGCGGCCACGCACCCCGCCTGGTACCTGAACCTGAGCGCCGACCCGGCGGTGGAGATCCAGGTCGGCGCGGAGCGGATCACGGGTCGGGCCCGGACCGCCTCCGGCGAGGAGCGCGTCCGGCTGTGGCCGGTGATGACGAAGGTCTTCCCGACGTACGCCCGCTACGCGAAGGAGACCGACCGCGAGATCCCGGTCGTCGTCATCGAGCGCGCGCCTCGGAAAGAATCTCCAGCTGATTGATCTCCGTCACTGTCGGAGAGGGCTATGGTGACGCCAGGTAAGCACCCACTCCGGCAAGGAGAACCTCGTGCGCCGCATCATCACCACCATCGCACTACTCGGGCTGTCACTGTTCGTGATGCTGGCGCCCACTCCGGCCAGCGCGGCAAATGACGGCGAGGTCACGTCCGCGACCCTGGTCGCGCGCGGCGTCGCCGTGGACGTCAGCATCGCCGTGACCTGCCAATCCGGCCTGTCCGGTGGCGTCGAGCTGATCATTCGACAACGGTCGGGCGACAGGGTCGCGTACGCCTCCGGTTGGGGTCCTGTCCACTGCACCGGCCAGCCGCAGATCGCGACCGGGCGGGCGTGGGTGGAGGGTGGCGGCCTCGTCATCAAGCCCGGTGTGGCCCTGATCAGCGGAGGCTTCGACCTGTGCGGCGACGTGGGCTGTGGCGGACCGCGGTTTGAGCAGACGTTCCGCATCACCCGCTGAACCGGCAAATCGAGGGTCAACCCGACCGCCGTCGCCAAGAGCGTCCCGGCGACCGCCTTCGGCAGCACGGCATGAACTCGGCGACTGTTGCCCAAGCGGCCCCGCTGCCACCACCCGTGGTCAGTTTCCCAGCGCTCGGACCTTGGCGATCGTCTCCTGCACATGCTGCTTGGCCGGGTCGCCACCCTGGGACGCCTGCGCGAGCGCCTGACGGTACGCATCGATCATGCCGACCAGTGGACCGGCGGCCACACCCTCCAGCGCGCCGGCGACGAGTGCTCGCGCCTCGGCGGCGTCCTGGGCTGCCGCTGCGGTCTTGGCCTTCGCCTCGTCCAGCTTCTGCGACGCCGCCGCCAACCTCGCGATGATCTGTGCTGCGCTCACGCGCACCTCCCCGTGATCGACCATCGCCTCCACCACCGCACCGGCGGAGACCACATGGGAGCGTACGAGATCCGCGCACCCCGCGCGACCGGCCGCTTGCTCCCGGGCCATCTGATGGACACTGGTCGCCCCAGCGAGCGGCTTCGACGGAGTTCGCCCAGCGGACACCCGACCGAGCACGAACGGCGACGAACACGCCGACGCCACCGACACCGGACGGTGCTGCTGCTCGGCCTGCTCGAAGACGAAGGTCTCACCGACCGCGAACTCGACGAAGTCCTCGTGGCCGCCGCACAGGCCGCCGACGACACGGAGCACGGCGCGGATCGGCAGCGACAGGCCCACCGGCCGACCAAACCAGCCCAAGATCGACACTAGATAGCTGAAGTCGGGGTATCCCGCTGGGGCGGTTTCAAGCGGCTGTTGCGACCAGGTGTTTGTGGAGTACCTCGGCTGGATTCTGCCAGTCGAGGGTTTGGCGTGGTCGTCCGTTGAGTTCG